>JAZFZN010000094.1:0-2365 GCA_036475515.1 Gammaproteobacteria bacterium | reverse complement strand
AACTTTGGGAGGCGCTGGATACCGGGAAGCTCGCCGAAGAACTGGGTGTAACGGCCGTCAAGTTAAACGGACCGAAGTTTTGGATGATGGATACGCAAACAGTGTCGCTTGGAGAGAAGAGGTCGTTTGCAGGCATGGATGCCCGGTGGGCAGCGACACTAAACCCTGCCGTGGTCAAAACATTGGAGGAGGCGGAGCCGTATAAAGTGTTTACCCCCAAGAAGACACAGAAAATGTTGTATGCCAAGGGTAAGCCCGTGTTCGAACTCGTCGATCCCGATGGCAACATCTATGTCTTGCAGGCTCACGGTGGAGAGTTCCCGATGGAATCGCTCCCGAAGCTTGGCGACCGGATGAAGAAGCTGCCCCAGGGCTGGCAATATCGCACCCGAACTCTGACCGAGGACCTAGTGCTCGATCTGGGTCCCGACAACACAATTTACGGCGTAGGGGACGAATTCGCTCAATACTACACGCGAATTCCGGAAACCGGGTAGCGGGTGAAATCGCGTGACGTACCGACTGTCCGGTGGACACCTCATCAAGCGAAAAAGGGGTCCCAAAGTGGTGCCGGGGGTGTTGGCTGATAGGCTCGCAAGAGAGTCCCAATCTGTAGGACAGTGTGTGTATGCCGGTTTGAGGCCAAGACGCGCCGCTGGCCGTCATATCGGCACTGTCGTACAAAACACCGTCCTTGACGACTATTTCGACTTTGCGGATGTCGCACAGCGGCGTCATCAGTACGGAGCAGAGAAGTGCAGCCAGGATCATTCAACGGGGCATGTCTGCTCCTTTGTGTTTGTTGTTCGCAGAAAACCCCCCGCATTGGATCTCCATCGCGGTGGCTGAAGAGTTCTTCAGACGTCGATATTGCTCGCCGACAAGGCGTTGCGTTCGATGAACTCGCGTCGTGGTTCGACCTGGTCGCCCATCAGCGTGGTAAAGATGTCGTCTGCGGCGACTGCGTCTTCGATACGCACCTGCAGCAGTCGACGTGTTTCGGGATTGATGGTCGTATCCCAGAGCTGATCCGGATTCATCTCACCGAGGCCTTTGTAACGCTGGATGTTTTGGCCACGTTTCGCCTGCTCCATCAACCAGCCGATCGCGTCCTTGAAACTCGCAACGTCGTGGCGCTGTTCACCACGCTGTACATAGGCGCCTTCGCCGATCAACCCGACGATGTCCCTGCCGAGCTCCGTGATGCGCAGATATTCGGCCGTTTCGAAGAAATCCATGTCGATCGTTTTTTCGTTGACGATACCGTGCTGCCTGAAACCGATCCGCAATACGAACTCGCCTTCGACTTCGCCAGCCACCACCTCGGCTTCGAAACCGGTGCCATTGCCACCGTCGGTTTCGTTCAAAGCGGTGCTCAATTTCTGCGCCCAGTCTTTCATCCAGGCGCCGTCGGTCGTGTGCTTGTCGGTAACCGCCGGAACATACAACATCTGCTCCAGCACACGCGCATCGTAGCGGCGTGACCAGCGACTGATCAGCGCTTCCACTTCCATGTACTTGCGGGCCAGGGTTTCCAGCGCCGGGCCCCGGATCGGTGGCGCATCTGCTGAAACGTACAAGGCCGCATTGTCGACGGCGAGGTTCAACAGGAATGCGTTCAGTTCGGCATCGTCTTTGACGTAGTGTTCCTGCTTGCCCTTCTTCACTTTGTACAGCGGTGGTTGTGCAATATACACATGGCCGCCTTCGATCAGCTTGGGCATTTGTCGATAGAAAAACGTCAACAACAAGGTACGAATATGAGAACCGTCTACATCGGCGTCCGTCATGATGATGATGCGGTGATAACGCAGTTTTTCGATATCGAAATATTCACGGCCGATACCGCAACCCAGAGCAGTAATCAGCGTGCCGACTTCAACCGACGACAACATCTTGTCGAAACGCGCTTTCTCGACGTTCAGGATCTTTCCTTTCAACGGAAGGATTGCCTGTGTGCGACGATCCCGTCCCTGTTTGGCGGAACCACCGGCTGAATCACCCTCGACCAGGAACAACTCCGACAACGCCGGGTCTTTCTCCTGACAATCGGCGAGCTTGCCGGGCAAACCAGCCACATCGAGTGCGCCTTTGCGACGTGTCATCTCGCGCGCTTTACGCGCGGCTTCGCGTGCACGCGCCGCGTCCAGCATTTTGTCGACGATTGCCCTTGCCTGGCTCGGATGTTCGAGCAGGAACTCTTCGAGTTTTTCCGACAATAGTGATTCGACGACGCCTTTGACTTCAGACGACACCAGTTTTTCTTTTGTCTGCGACGAAAACTTCGGATCGGCCACTTTGACCGACAGCACCGCGGTCATCCCTTCCCGAGCGTCGTCTCCGCTCGGCTTGATGCGCTCTTTTT
>JAZFZN010000093.1:0-3090 GCA_036475515.1 Gammaproteobacteria bacterium | reverse complement strand
TTGCCGCCGTCGCCGCCATCGGGACCGCCTTTGGCCACAAAGCGCTCACGCCGAAAACTGGCGGAGCCGTCGCCGCCGTTACCGCCGTGTACCCGTATCGTTGCTTCGTCGACGAATTTCATGGTTTAAAAAAAACCCCGCCCAAGGGCGGGGTTACCGACTTGGAGTTTTCCTTGGCGTTTACGAGGCGACGACGCTCACGTATTTGCGATTCTTCGGACCTTTGGTCCCGAATTGCACTACGCCGGTAGATTTTGCGTATAGCGTATAGTCGCGACCGACACCGACATTAACGCCGGGATGGATCCTAGTGCCGCGTTGACGCACCAGAATACTGCCAGCCAGAACCTGTTCGCCACCGTAGCGTTTTACACCGAGGCGTTTCGATTCTGAATCGCGGCCATTACGCGTGCTGCCACCTGCTTTTTTATGTGCCATCTACATCCTTCTCCGTGGAGCGCGAAATCAACCGGCTTTGATGCCGGTGATCTCAACTTCGGTGTAGGGTTGACGATGTCCGAGCTGACGCTTGTAACCCTGGCGTCGCTTGAACTTGATCACGTTGATCTTCTTCGCCTTACCCTGACTCAAAACTGTTGCCGTGACTTTCCCGCCTTTGACGAGGGGCGAGCCGACTTTGACGTCGTCGCCATTGCCGACCATCAGCACTTCATCAAAAGTCACCTTTGCGCCTTCTTCGGCGTTCAGGCGTTCGACTTTCAGACGTGCCCCTTCGGCCACTCGATACTGCTTGCCACCGGTTCTGATAACCGCATACATCAGGAAAATTCTCCGCAAAATCAGCTCTTTTAGCAAGGGGACGCGAATTCTAGGGGATCGCTCCGAGCGGGTCAACGAGGCTTTTGTGAAACCTCACCGCACCGCCCAAAGTGATTGATTTGCCGGGGGGTGCCGGGCATCATCCGGGCTTCGCGATGCAACAGGTAGCCATGAAATTCGAGCAGATTCGCGCCCTAATCGGCGAAGATCTGGCTGCTGTCAACGAAACTATTCGTAGGCGTCTCGCCAGTGACGTCGTCCTGATCGATCAGATCTCGCGTCACATCATCCATTCAGGCGGCAAACGCCTGCGGCCGATGCTTGTGCTTCTCTGTGCACGTGCCTGCGACTACAAGGGCAATCAGCACATCCCGGCCGCAGCAATAATCGAGTTCATTCACACCGCCACCCTGCTCCACGACGATGTGGTCGATGCCTCCACGCTGCGCCGTGGCAGTCAGACCGCCAACAGCCTGTGGGGCAACCAGGCATCCGTACTGGTCGGTGATTTCCTGTACTCGCGTTCATTTCAGATGATGGTCAACATCGGCAGTATGCGTGTTATGGAAGTGCTGGCGGACGCGACCAATACGATCGCCGAAGGCGAAGTGTTGCAACTGATCAATTGCCACGAACCGGAAACGACCGAAGAGCAGTATCTGAAAGTCATCTATAGAAAAACCGCCAAACTATTCGAAGCCGGCGGTCAGATCTCGGCGATCCTGGCGGATCAATCGCATTCGATCGAACAGGCGCTGACCAGCTACGGCACCAACCTCGGTACTGCCTTTCAACTCATCGACGATGTACTCGACTACAGCGCGTCGCCGGCGGAAACCGGCAAGAACCTCGGTGACGATCTTGCCGAAGGAAAACCGACCCTGCCGTTGATCTATGCGATGCGCAAAGGCACGCGGGCGCAACGCGAAATGATCGCCGAAGCCATCGAAACCGGTGGGCTTGATCGTCTGAAGGAGATCACGGCGGCAGTCGAGAGCACCGGCGCCATTCATTACACGGCACAACTGGCACGCGCCCGGGCCGAAGCGGCCCTGGACGCGCTGACCGAGCTTCCGGAATCCATCTATAAAGATGGACTCAATGCCCTCACCGAGTTCGCCGTCGAACGCACTCATTAATTCAGTGAATCTGAGAATCGTTTCGTTGGCAGTCGTAGTGCTGTTCGCCACATTTGTCGCAACGTCGCGGGCTGAAGAACCGGAGAAAGAAGAATTCTATCCGCGTTTCGAACTAACACCGTTCGCCGGTTATGTCATCGGCGGCGAGTTTGAAGAAGAAAACAGCGACATGACATTGGACGTCGATGAAAGCTCGGGCGCCGGACTGATCTTCAACCTCGAACACGGACCGGAAACTCAGTGGGAACTTTTTTTCAGCTCGCAGTCGACATCGGTCGATGCACCCGGCCTCGGGCCCGGTTCGAAACTCGACCTCGACATCCAATATTTCCATTTCGGTGGCACCTACCAGTTCTACGGCGAACAGGCGATACCCTACCTCGTGGCGACCGTGGGCTTGTCGCGTTTCGACCCGAAGCCCGGTGGCTTCGATGCTGAGACCTACTTTTCGTTTCGAATTGGCGGCGGCCTGAACCTGTTTCCGCACAAACGTGTCGGTCTGCGTCTCGAAGGCAGCGCCATCTCGTCGTTTGTCGACAACGATGGCGAGATTTTCTGCCGCAGTGGCCCGATGGGCGCCACCTGTGCCATCACGATAGACGGAAGGCTCTTCTGGCAACTCCAGGCATTCGCAGGGCTTATCGTGCGTTTCTGAGTTCGTGCTCTAGCTGCACTCGAAAGCAGGAACGCGGCGGCTCGACTAGACTTCAGACCATCCCTGGTCGAACTCGCAGGAGTTCAACGTGCATAACGATTCCACCTCGATGCGTTTACATGCTGCCGCCATCCTTGTTGCCTTCCTGGTCGGATGTACAACCATACTACCCGACGAGCATGCGGAACTGTCTCCGTCCCATGCATTGCCTCCCAGCGACGATGGTGGCTTCGCACCGATCGTTGTCGACATCGCAACACGATACGGCTCCGATGCGTCGGGTTTTCTTCTGCTGGATCGTAACGACGAGGCGCTCCTATGGCGTCTCGCATTGATCGATCACGCGAAACACACTCTGGATCTCCAGTACTATCTCTGGTACAGCGACTACAGTGGCAGCCTCCTCTTTGACCGCATCCTCGATGCAGCAGATCGCGGTGTGCGTGTACGCATCCTCGTCGACGACATCATCCTGACCAAAAAATCGTACAACACCGTGCCGGCTGTTGATCGACA
>JAZFZN010000092.1:0-2559 GCA_036475515.1 Gammaproteobacteria bacterium | reverse complement strand
TGCAGTTTCTTCTCCGCGGCTTCGGTGTTGCCGTTGCGCAGTTCGGCAACCGCTTCCCGGTACGCGAGCCGGGCCAGTACAGACAGCGTGCGTGCGCCGTCGAGGATTTCACCGCGCGCGTAACGGGCAAGGTTTGCCTTTTCGTCGGCGGCAACCGCCGACGGACCGGTAACCAGCACGGCGATGAGCAGCGCCGTGCAAATTGCACGTGGAGAGTGACCGGAAATGCTCACTCAATCGCTCCTTTTGGCGACAAGCAGGGCAAAGGCTTCGTAGAACGCTATTTACGGCATCTAACTCTATTGAAGTAAACAAGTTAGGCAAAAAACGTGCCGACAGCTTCACGTGGCGTCGTTCGAGTTCGGGTTTTTGACAAGGCGAGCGGGGAGCGGCGCTGGTAAACCACTGGCGTTCATCCAAATGGACGTTTCGCTGGGGAGCGTTCGCAGACGACAGGGGTCCGGCTCTTGTGCTACTATGGGTCGACCAGACCGGAACTTTCGTGACCTGACTCTTCGAAGTGATGTCGGTGTTCGGCACCAGCTGGGGGGACGGTACGGGTACGAAGGGCGAGGGCTTTGTTATTCCAAACGTCGATCTTGTTTTGTTCGAAAGGGCGGGCGTTGCGCCATGCAGCACGCATTCATAGCTGACCTCTCCGAACACGTTGACCAGACGGTCGTGCTGAGAGGCTGGATCGCGAACTCGCGGTCCAGCGGCAGGATTCGTTTTCTGATCATCAGGGACGGGACCGGGTTCGTGCAGGCGGTCGCCGGCAAGGACGACGTGACCGATGAAGAGTTCGCGATGATGGCGGAATTGGGTCAGGAATCCAGCGTCGAGTTGTCGGGCTCCGTGCGGGAGGACAAGCGCGCGCCCGGAGGCTACGAAATCAGTGTGGCGGGTCTGAAGCTGGTCGGGAAGTCCGAGGATTTTCCGATTACTCCAAAAGAACACGGGTCCGCGTTTCTCCTCGACCACCGTCACTTGTGGCTGCGAAGCCGCAAGCAGCACACGATCCTCAAAGTGAGACATCACGCCATTTCAGCTATCCGCGATTTTTTGAACGACCGGGGTTTCTACTGTCTGGACACCCCCATATTCACCCCGAACGCCTGCGAGGGCACGAGCACCCTGTTCGAGACCGATTACTTCGGAGACCGGGCCTATCTCTCGCAAAGCGGGCAGCTTTACAACGAAGCGACCGCCGCGGGCTTAGGAAAAGTGTACTGCTTCGGGCCGACGTTCCGGGCCGAGAAATCCAAGACGCGGCGACATCTAACCGAGTTCTGGATGGTAGAACCCGAAATCGCGTTTGCCACCCTGGACGATCTGATGGACCTCGAGGAGGAGTTCTTCGAGTTCATCGTACAGCGTTGCCTGGAACGCTGCGGTGGTGAACTATCAGAGTTTCTAGACAGGGACCTCTCGAAACTCGAAAACATCAAGAGACCGTTCCAACGTCTGCACTACAAAGAAGCGGTTGCGCTTTTGAAGGAGAAGGGCGTTGATTTCAAGGATGGCGGCGACTTCGGGGGCGGTGATGAAACCGTTCTCAGCGAGGCCTACGACACGCCGATTTTAGTGCACCATTATCCGACCGCTGTCAAGGCGTTCTACATGAAACTCGACCCCGAAGAGCCGGACTATTGCCTGTCGGTGGACATGCTGGCGCCCGAGGGCTGCGGCGAGGTAATCGGCGGCGGCGAGCGTATCAGCGATCTCGAAGTGCTCGTGGAGCGGATACGAGAACACAACCTGCCGGCCGAAGCATTCGACTGGTACATCGATCTGCGCCGGTACGGCACGGTACCGCATTCGGGATTTGGGCTCGGGCTGGAACGCACGGTGGCGTTTATTTGTGGAATCAAGCATCTTCGCGAAGCCATTCCGTTTCCGAGACTGCTAAACCGCCTCAACCCCTGAAGTCGAGCCGGACGACACTTCCGGAGGTCAACAGCAAATGCGCGCACAGCGCGACCTCGTAATACGGGGCGCACGAGAACATAATCTCAAGAACATCAGCCTGTCATTACCACGCAACCGCTTCATCGTCATTACCGGGTTGAGTGGGTCTGGCAAATCGTCGCTGGCGTTCGATACCCTTTACGCCGAGGGGCAACGCCGCTACGTGGAGAGTTTGAGTGCCTACGCGCGGCAGTTCCTGGGTCAGATGGAAAAGCCCGACGTCGACCGCATCGAGGGTCTCTCCCCCGCCATCTCGATCGAACAAAAGACAGGCTCGAGGAATCCGCGCTCCACGGTCGGTACCATGACGGACATCTACGACTACCTTCGCCTGCTCTTTGCGCGCGTGGGTGTGCCTTATTGCTACAAGTGCGGCCGTGTTATTTCGCAGCAGAGTATCAGTTCTATGGCGGAGCGAATTTGCGGATTACGGGACGGGAGCCGGGTCACCATCATGTCACCGGTTATCCGTGGCCGCAAAGGCGAGCACAAAAAGGTCTTTGCCAGGATCCAGTAGTACGGTTTCGTCCGCGCCCGTGTTGACTGCGATGTCTACGACATCGACGCCGTTCCGGATTTGCGTAGGCAGCA
>JAZFZN010000091.1:0-3195 GCA_036475515.1 Gammaproteobacteria bacterium | reverse complement strand
GGCTAAGCTGTCCTGCAACGCCGGCCTCCTACGACCCTCGAGCAGACACCATCGCACACCCCCATCACAGTCACCGCACGCCGCGGACCTGAACTCGGACTACGACTTTACTTAGGGGCGAATCTGGGCGGGGTTCATCTGTACACCCATCGGGCCACGTGGCAAGTACAGCTCGACGCGTCGACCATTGCGATCAACGATCACCTGGGTACTCCCCCCCGCCGTGCCGGTGTGAATCAACGCCTGCACCCCCCGCATACCGAAGACACGTTGTCCGGCGTAGCTGACCAGCACGTCCCCCGGCCGAATACCGGCCTGTTTCGCCGGTGATCCTTCCAGCACGTCTGTGACCGACAGCCGGTTCGGCTGGCCGGTTGCGTACAGATAGCGGTCGTAATCATCGTCGCCGAGTTCGGTGCGCAACCCGTTCAGACTGTTGCGTAGTTCCTGCCATTCACGCGCGAGACTTGGATCGTTGTTGCGACCCTGGTTGCGTGTCATCTGATCGACAAGGCGCAGCCGCCGCATTTGGCGTTCGTCGTAGATCCGTTTCAGATACTCCGCCCGTTCGGCGGTGAACCCGGCGTCGATGAACGCATCGATCAGCGGATTCGGTCCACCAGCCACCGTTTCCGTGTTTCCATCCTCATTGTCGGTTGCGACACCGTCAATACGGGACTCGAGCTCGGAGATGCGCGCGGTCAGAGCAACAATCTGCCCCTCCAGAAACTGTCGTTCGACGACCTCAGCGTCAAGGATCTCGGCGAGCGAATCGATGATGACGCTCTGTGTATCCGTGTTGTCGTTTTCGACCGCACGGATCTGCTTCAACCGTTCGCGCGTATCCTCGACACGCTGGATCGGCTCCGGTGCGATCGATTGCTTGCGCACGATGCCGTAAGCGCCGACGATGGCGCCGGCGATCAACGCGAGCACAATGATCGAAAACTGCTTCATGGACAGGGGCATTTTGCCACGATGTTTTCGACCCGCGATGCCGCGGGCGGTTCCAATCACCTGAAATCGTCGAGCAGCGCGGCACGCAGTTCTTCGGGCACTGGCTGCACCGAATACCTGTATTTCGGATGATCGATACCGACGCCGAGTGTGGCGCCCCCGGTGAACGCGGCAATCGCTTTCTCACCCGGTTCGAAACGCAGGAAATGAACTGCAGAAGTTTTCTCGCTGGTCGAACGTTCCAGGTCTTCATCCGCAATCGCGACAGTCCTGCCGAATCCATCGACGCGAATCCAGACGTGACCCTCGATCCCGACGAGCTGGCCGAGCGCTTCGCGGCGTTCGGATGGGTCCGGGAACATGAGCATCAGCGTCGCCTTCAGATTTGTCCCGTCCGGGATCAACGGGTTGTAAACAGCCAGCTCCGTTTGAATTTCATCCGGTTCGAATATGCGTTCTGTGCGGAGAATCTCCTGGATCTGGTAATGCATCGTCAATCGATCTTCGAAAAACAACGCTGCATTCGGACCGACGTCCAGACGTCGGCGCTGTTTGTGTGCAATGGCAACGGCGCGAAAATCGGCGCGTTGTTGTGCGTATTCCTCGAGACCGTACAAATCCTCGTGGGTGAGCTTGGTCATCGGCGATCCCATTGGTCAGGCAAGCCCGTACGCGAGACGCAACAGTGTCAGCGGATTCTTCGGTGCGTTCGTCGCCTGCATCCCTGCTTCGATCTGCGCCGCGGCCATCGGACAGTCACTGGTGTAGTGATCGGCCTCGACTGCCTTCATCTGCCGGAATACGGGGCGCCCGATTTTCATCGACACATCGTGGAACTCTTTTTTCACGGCGTAGGTTCCGTCGTGGCCGGAGCAGCGTTCAACCAGTGACACTTCAGTGTCGGGTACGAGTTCGAGCAGGTCACGTGTTTTCAGACCGATGTTCTGAACACGGAGGTGACATGGTGCGTGGTAGGCAACTCTTCCAAGGCTTTGTGTAAAACTGGTGGACAGCAGACCCTCGCGATGACGCAACATCAGGTACTCGAACGGATCATAGAAATGGCGGGCAACTGTTTCGACCGTCTCGTCGCCCGCAAACAACAGTGGCAACTCCTGTTTGAACATCAATACACAGGATGGAACAGGTGCAACTAGGTCATAGCCTGCCGCGACGAGTTCAGCCAATCGGGGAACGTTGAACTCTTTGGCTGCTTCGACGGCTTTTAGATCACCGAGTTCGAGTTTTGGCATCCCGCAACAACGTTCCTGCACCGTTGGTCGTACCTCGATACCGTTGTGAGAGAAAACCTTGAACAGGTCTTCGACGATCTCCGGCGCGTTTCGACTTCCGTAGCAGGTCAGAAACACGGCGACGCGTCCTCGTGTGCCGGCGGTAGGTACCGGTTCCGGGTTGTCCACGGCAGGTAGTTTCTTGCGTATGTCGCCGCCACTAAACGGCGGTAATACGGCATCCCGGTGAATACCACCGACTTTCTCGAGCGCCCGTCTTGCGACGGTGTTGTTGGAGGCGGCGTTGATCGTTTCTGCGACGATTGGAATGCCGGCAAAACGCCCGACGGTATCGGTGTCGGACAACAGACGATCGCGTCTGCGTGCGCCGTGTTTTTCGAAGTGCACGGCTTTGGCACGCAGCATCAGGTGAGGGAAATCGACGTTGAACGGATGCGGCGGCACATACGGACATTTCGTCATGTAGCAAAGATCGCACAGATAACAGTGCTGAGCGACATCCCAGTAGACCTTGCGGTCTACCGAGTCGAGTTCACCGGTCTCGGATTCGTCGATGGCATCGAACAGCGTCGGAAATGCCTGGCACAGACTGAAGCAACGCCGGCAACTGTGACAAATGTCAAAAACACGCGTGAGTTCCGCAGTCAGTTGCGACTCGTCATAGAAAGATCGTTTCTTCCAGTCGAGCGCGTGGCGCGTGGGTGCGTCGACGCCACCTTCTTTTGGCGGTTGGTTTGCTTCGGACATCGATCAAAGCCGTCCGGTCGGTGGACCGCGATGCTCAGTCGAGGTCGTTCAGAGCTTTGGTGAAACGCTTCGCGTGCGAACGCTCGGCTTTTGCCAGCGTTTCGAACCAGTCTGAGATCTCCTCGAACCCCTCGTCGCGTGCCGTTTTCGCCATACCGGGATACATGTCGGTGTATTCGTAGGTTTCGCCGGCGATGGCCGCTTTCAGGTTGGCTTCGGTCCTGCCGATCGGTAAACC
>JAZFZN010000090.1:0-2629 GCA_036475515.1 Gammaproteobacteria bacterium | reverse complement strand
GACCGAGTTGTTGTTCTGCCCAGGCCGACAGGTCTTGAGTCCATCGCTCAGCCGCACGACCGCCCGTATTGAATTCTTCCGGTAGGTCCGCCGGCAAGATCTCGCGTCCCGGCGCCAACGCCGTCAGCCGCCGGCATACATTGATCAACTGGCGCACGTTGCCCGGCCAGTCATACTGGCTGAGCTTTTCGAGCGTTTCGCCGCTCAGAGTCTTCTCTTCGCTACGTAGCTCGCGTGCAGATTTCTGCAGATAGTGCTGCAACAACATCGAGATGTCCTCGCGACGCTCGCGCAACGGCGGCACACGCAAATGAACAACGTTCAGACGATAGTAGAGGTCTTCGCGAAAACTGCCGTCCGCGATCTTTTGCTCGAGATCCTGGTTTGTCGCTGCAATCACCCGCACGTCTACGCGAATCGATTCCTGGCCGCCAACCCGGTAGAACTCGCCTTCGGCGAGGACGCGCAACAACCGCGTCTGCAATGGCTCCGACATGTCACCGATCTCGTCGAGAAACAAGGTGCCCGTGTCGGCCTGCTCGAAGCGTCCGTGACGTTTCGATTCCGCGCCGGTAAACGCTCCGCGTTCGTGGCCGAACAACTCGCTTTCCAGCAACTCCGACGGAATCGCCGCCGTGTTCAGCGCGACGAACGGTTTGTCGGAGCGATCGGAATATTCGTACAGCGCCCGGGCGACGAGCTCTTTTCCGGTTCCGGATTCACCGGTGATCAGCACGGTCATGTGCGAAGCGGCCAGTCGTCCGATGGAGCGGAACAGATCCTGCATCGCCGCTGCACGACCGAGCAAGGACGGAAATCGTTCGGCTTGTTGAATCTTTCGCTTGCCACCCGAACCGGCAGCCGCACGTTTGACGAGTGCAACCGCTTCGTCGATGTCGAAAGGTTTTGGCAGGTACTCGAAGGCTCCGCCCTGGTAGGCGTCGACCGCCGTATCCAGGTCGGAATGCGCAGTCATGACAATCACCGGAAGATCATCAGACGCGCTGCGTACACGCTCCAGCAATGAAAGGCCGTTCTCACCAGGCAGGTGAATATCGGTGATCAGTACATCCGGTTTCTCGGTACGGAATGCGTCGAGAAAACCATTCGCGTCGGAGAATCCACGAACCCGATAACCGGCACGGCGCATTGCCTCCTCGAGTACCCAACGTAACGACGCATCATCTTCGATCAGCCACACAAGGAGCTTCTTGCTCATGTGTTCGCTTTGACCGGCAACAGGATCGTAAACGTCGTTTCCTGCGGCCGGTTCTCGAATTCGATCAGGCCGCCGTGCCGGTGCACAAGATCCTGCGCAACCGAGAGACCGAGACCACTGCCATTATCCCGACCACTGACCAGCGGATAGAACAAGGTTTCCTGCAAGGCCTCGGGCACACCGGCACCGTCGTCGCCGATTTCGATGCTGACTACCAGCGGGTGGCGTTGTGTGCCGATCGTAAACTGATTGAGTACACGCGTACGTGCAATGATCCGCCCACTCTCGCCGACAGCATCCAAAGCGTTGCGTACCAGATTGAGTATTGCCTGGACGATCTGGTCGTGATCGACCTCGATGTCCGGAAGACTGGGGTCGTAGTCGCGGTCGAACTGAACGCCTTCCGGTACCTCGGCCGACGCGAGACGCAACACGCGTTCAATCAGTTCGTGTGCGTTTACAGTCCGCCGTTTCGGCGCCTGAACAGGCCCGAGCATTGTGTCGACGAGGTTTGCGAGCCTGTCGACTTCTTCGATGATCAAACCGGTCAGACGGCGATCCCCCTTCTCATCGGCGTGTTGCGCAAGCAACTGTGCTGCGCCACGAATTCCACCGAGCGGGTTCTTGATCTCATGTGCAAGCTTGCCCGCAAATACACGACTCGCCTGGTGCTGGTCCAGAAGGGACTTTTCGCGGCTGATCCGCAGCGTGCGCGCAACATCGAACAACTCGAGCAGCACACCTTCGAACTCTGCATCGTACGGTGTTGCAATACAGTCGATGACCTGTGTATTCACCGGTGTCACGAGATGAACTTCGCGCGCATTCAGAGGTTGGTCTGCATCGCGCACGCGTTTTGACAGTTCGACGAGCTTTGCGGGATCGGGCAGCAGTTCATTGAGCTGCAGACCCACACCACGACCCAGACCGATGCCGAGCAGTTGCTGCGCCGCGGCGTTCAGAAATCGAACCCGCAACGCTGTATCGACGATCACAACGCCATTGCTCAGGGCGTTCAGAATCGCCGCGTTCCGTACGTCGTTATCAGATGTTATCGGTGGCGATTCATTCAACGCTTTAGCGTCGGTTCTCAGCGGCGTCGGTTCACCGACGTTTGCTGGACATAGAAGGTCACCGTGTTGCACTTCTTCACTTCGGTCCCATTAATGTCGACAACAACCGCTTGCAATGTGTGTTCCCCGCGGAATACCTCGGCCAGCGTAAAGGTCGCCGGGCTCGAGTTGAGCCTCTGCACTTTCTGGCCGTCATACAGCACATTGACGCTGTCGCCACGTCGCAACTTCGGCGCCACCGCAACCCTGATCGTGATGTTTCCCCCGGTGTTCCATACCGTTTCACTCTGCTCGGGTTGGGTGATGCTGACTGAGGTGTACCTGAAAGCCTCGTCGG
>JAZFZN010000089.1:0-5219 GCA_036475515.1 Gammaproteobacteria bacterium | reverse complement strand
CCACAGCGGGCAATGCAAACCGCAGAAAATTCTCTGCCGACTCGTCGCCGGCCCGTACCGGAACCAAGATAATGAGCAGTGCGAGTCCGATCGGAAACCGGATTCGAAATGACCTCATCGCCGCTTGGCCAGTTCCGGTAGGTCGCCACGGATACCCATCGCACGCTGCATAAAAAGGTTTTTGAGGGGAATTGCACGGTCAACCAGAGACAGACCGGCAATACGCAACGTCCTGAGGGTCGGATCGGTATTTCCAAACAGTCCTTGCAACCCGTCGAGCGCGGATAACATCAGCTGGTTCTCGGCCCTGCGCCGACGCTCGTAGCGCCGCAACACACGCTTGTCCCCGGGATCTTCCCCGGTGTCGAGCGCGTCTTCGAGACACTGGATCAGCGCGGCAGCATCCAGCAAACCCAGGTTTGCGCCCTGCCCCGCAAGCGGATGAACGGTGTGGGCAGCATCACCTATCAGTACGCAGCGGGGGATCGTGTATCGAACTGCATGCTGTCGGGTCAATGGGAAACTCGCCCGTTTGCCGGATCCGGTAATCCTGCCCAGCACGAAGTCGGCGGCTTCGCCGACTTTCCGGCAAAACGCATCGTCGTCCATGGCGCTCAACTCTTCGCACTCGCTGTCAGGAACCGACCAGACGATCGACGAACGGCCATCCGACAACGGCAGAAATGCCAGCGGACCACCGGGCATGAATCGTTGCCAGGCCGTGTGTTGGTGATCGAGCTCTGTCGAAACCACCGACACCAGACCCCGTTGTTTGTACGCACGTTGCTCTACATCGATCCCGGCAAGCTCACGCACCCGCGATGCATTGCCGTCGGCAGCCACGATCAGACGCGTGACAACGGTCTTTCCGTCTTCCATCCGAACACGCGCTTGGTCGCTCGTGATGTCGATCTCTGCCACCTTTGCCGGTATCAGACTGGTTACCTGACTCGCTGCAGCGACGACTTCGAGCAACGCGCTTTGCATCAGCTGGTTCTCAATGATGTAACCGAGGTTCGGTTCGCCGATCTCGGCACAATCAAAAACAATTCCGGCGCCTTCACCGTGAACAGGTGGCGGTGTACGAGCATCCCAGACACGCATCACACGGTAAGGACACAGACGTGCCGATTCGATGGCCGCCCAAGCTCCGGCGCAACGCAATACCTGTTCTGACGCACGCGAAACGGCGGAAACACGCAGGTCGTAGTCCGACTGCGGATCGAAACGTGGCGTTTGCCGCACATCAACGAGCGCGACAGAAAAGTCAGTACGTCGTGCGAGCAACGCGGACAATGCGCTGCCGACGAGTCCCGCACCGACGACAACGACATCGAAACGATCAGAACGGCTTGCTGTCATATCAGTGGCACACCACGCGCCAGACGTGGCAACCGCCCTGCCATTCCCATCGTGTAACGCGCAAATACGCGTTTGGCGCCCGGAACGAGGTCCAGCGCCAGCATTCCTGCGTTGCGCAGAACACGTACCGGAAAAAGCGGATTAGTGAACGTACGGATCAGACCGTCAGTAAACGCCACCGTGCGCCGCTGGTCCGAAGCGCGCCAGCGTGCATAACGGGACAGCACATCCAGTGTTCCGAAATCCTGTCCTTCCTGCATGGCGTCGGCGATGACTTCCGCCAGTGTCGCCGCATCGCGTAATGCCAGATTGAATCCCTGTCCGGCGATGGGATGCAGACCGTGTGCCGCATTTCCGAGTATCACCACGCGTGAACGGATCTGTTCGTCCGCGCGGACCAGCTGCAGCGGATAGGAAAAACGTTTTCCGACACGTGTGAAGTTTCCAAGGCGGTAACCAAAAGTCGACTGTAACGCGTCGACAAAAGCAGGGTTGTCGAGTGCGAGTCGCTCCTCCGACAGTGCATGCGGTCCGGTCCAGACGATGCCGCAACGATCTGTGCCCAGCGGTAGCACGGCCAGTGCGCCGTCGTCGGTAAACCTTTCAAATGCGGTCCCGCGATGTGGACGTTGTGGTGTGACATTCGTAACGATCGCAGTCTGCCCATAGTCCCATTCCGTGACCTGGATTCCGGCCCATTCGCGAATCTGAGAACGCACGCCATCGGCTGCAACCAGCAGCGGTGCACGAATGCGTCGAATCTCGTTGTCGGCGGACCCGCTCAAGAGCAGTTCGATGACGTCACCTTGGTTCTCCATCTCCACAACCCGCGCCGGTGCAAACAACGCCACGTTGTCGCACCGATCGATGAAGCCGGTCAGTGCCGCACCGAGCCTGCGGTTTACGACAACGTGACCCAGCGCGTCGACACCCTCCTCGCGGTGATCGATGCGCGCAAATCCCGGACGGCCGCGGTCTGAAACGTGGATCGAAAGAATCGGTGTCGCGTCGTCGTGCATCAACGACCACAAACCAATGCTTTCGAGTATCCGGCGGCTGCCGTTGGACAAGGCGGTACTGCGATCGTCATAGCTCGGTTGCCCTGGAGCCTCCGGTGGATGTGCTTCGACGATCGCGATACTCAGAGGCAAAGATGACAACGCCGACGCGAAGCTCGCACCCACCATGCCACCGCCGACGACGATGACGTCATAGTCATTCATGCGGCCATCACAGCCTCGATTTCGGCGGGTTCTTTCGGCAGGGACCGAGTCATGACGTCGGGGCCGTTTTTGGTGACCACCACGTCGTCCTCGATTCGCACTCCGATGCCCCGCCACTTGTTCGCGACGCCTTTCGCAGCCGGGCCGACATAGATACCCGGTTCCACAGTCATCGCCATTCCGGGCTCAAAAACACGCCATTCATCGTCGACGCGGTAGTCACCGACATCGTGTACGTCCATGCCCAGCCAGTGTCCAGTTCGATGCATGAAGAATGATTTGTAGGCACCGTCCTTGATCAGTTTGCGAAGGCTGCCCTCGAGCAGACCCAACTTTTTAAGCCCCTTCGTAATCACGCGTACAGCGGCATCATGCGGCTCGTTCCAGTGCTTGCCGACCTGCACTGCCTCAATCGCGGCGTGTTGGGCTTCCAGCACGACTTCGTAGATCGCACGCTGGCTGTCATTGAACCGTCCGTTGACCGGAAAGGTTCGCGTGATGTCAGCGGCGTAGCAATCCAGTTCACAACCGGCGTCGATCAGCAGCAGGTCGCCGTCGGCGAGCTGGTCGGAATTGTCGATGTAGTGCAGCACACAGGCATTGACACCGCCGCCGACAATCGGATGGTACGCCCAGTCTGCACCGTGTTTCTGAAACTCGTGCGCCAGCTCCGCCTGGATTTCGTGCTCAATGAGACCAGGGCGGCAAACACGCATCGCACGCAGATGCCCGCCGACCGAGATTTTTATGGCGCGACGCATGGCTGTGATTTCCGCACGGCTTTTGAACAACCGCATGTCGTGCAAAAAATGATCGAGCGCGATGAATTCCTGCGGTGTGTGCACGCCATTGAGCGATTGTTCGCGTAGTTTGTTGACCCAGCCGATGACACTCTGATCGAAACTAGCGTCGCTGCCCATCGTGTAGTAAACGCGTTCAGAGCGCTCGAGCAAACCTGGCAGGATGTCGTCGATGTCATCGATCGGAAAAGCATCGTCAGCGCCAAAATCGCTGGTCGCACCTTCCGGACCGGCACGCGATCCGTCCCAGGTTTCCTTTGTCGGATCACGGTCGCGACAAAACAGCACGTATTCCGCCTGCTTGCGTCCCGGCACCAGAACCGCAACCGCTTCGGGCTCGTTGAAACCGGTCAGATAGAAAAAGTCGCTGTCCTGACGATACGCGTAGTGCACGTCACGATTTCGTATCCGGATCGGAGCCGCCGGCAGAATGGCGATTCCTCCGGGCCCCATGATGCGCATCAGTTGTTTTCGCCTGCGGGCGAATTCGGCTTGTTTCATGGGTTGCGGGTCGCGATCAGTGAATCGTATCGCTTGTCGGAACAGGCGGCGACTGTGCGAGGTTGAGCTCCTCAAAAATAAGTTGTGCGCCGACACGCAGAAACTCGACGAGTTCTACGTAAGCCACTTCGTCGTCCTCATCGCTTTCGTCCGAGACGCCGGCCCGCGCAATCTGCGCAAGATCTTCGATCGCTTCGCGCACGTCGTCGGATGTTTGACCAGCGACCCCGCGACCAATCGACAGTCCATACAGGAATCCCTGGCACCACAACGCCAAAGCGTCGGTCCGGTCGACCAGGGGAGCGTCATCGTGCGGCAAGAACGGTTGAAACGCCATCTGGCCTTCGTAAAGGTTCTGCTGTGTTTCGGCGTACAGCTGCCGGAGCTGCCGGCTCAGTTCGGCCACCTGGGTATCGTTGTTGTCGGTATCTTCCACGATGTGTCCTACAAACTGTGTCACCGTGGTCCCGGCATTGGCACTCAGCAATCCCGCGAGCGTGCCATGCACCTCGGCCGCGTCGCTGCCGATCCCGGCGTGTTTGAGAGCCGAATTCAGTTCCACATAATCAATCATGGTCAGGCGATTCAGTTTACCTGCTCAAAGCCCGCCTGAGTACCTGATGAAAGGTTTTGTTGACCCCCCAGTGACTGAGGTTCTATATTGGTTTCGTGGCAAATAAACCCTCAAAAATGCCTTTCGAAGCTGAGCTGAAACGACTCGAGAAGCGCATCGACGAACTCGCGGTCATCTGTAGCCGCCTGCAGGAAGAGAATATTTCGCTGCGTCGCAGCCAGGAATCGCTGATTGCCGAGCGGGCCACGTTGTTGCAGAAAAACGAACAGGTGCGTGCTCGGGTGGAAGCCATGATCAGCCGGCTCAAAGCAATGGAGCAAGGTTCGTGAGCGAGATAGCCCGTGTCAGCGTCCGCATACTGGATAAGGAGTATCACGTCGCCTGTCCGACCGATGAGAGAACCGCTTTGCTGGATTCAGCCGAGCTGCTGAATAGTAAAATGCGTGAGGTGCGAGACAGCGGCAAAGTTGTCGGGCTCGACCGTATCGCCGTCATCGCTGCGTTGAACATGGCAAACGAATTGCTGGTCGAGCGTGGTACGGTGCAGGGGATCGACTCGGCGGCTCAGGAACGAATCAAGGCGTGTCGCGAACGCGTTGAAGAAGCGCTGGAAAAAGCCCGGCAACTTGAACTGTAGCGGATCGCCGGCTGTTCGCTGGCAAACTCGGCCGGCTTGTGCGTACAATCCTATCGGACGTTCGCTGCGGTGTTCGATAAGGGGCCTGGTCCCTCGACCCTAACAAATGACATCGGGGCCGT
>JAZFZN010000088.1:0-2953 GCA_036475515.1 Gammaproteobacteria bacterium | reverse complement strand
CCCGATTCGTGCAGCCAGACATTACGATCACCCGGGTTGGTGTTCACGTGCGAGGGCTGACGCCGATCGGTTTTGCGGCGATCTTTCCTGCGACGGCTTTTGTCACGACGATCGAGCATGTTTTCTACCGTAATGTTGAGCTTGCCCCGGGATAACATAACGTGTCAGCCCGTCTGTCAGGTTTGTAACCCAAATTAGCAGCACCGTAAGGATCGCGATGTGACCTGGGTCTCACGGGCGGACTGGCTCGCCACAGACGTTTTTGTGTGCGCCCATCTTCGGTAGCGCAGGTTTGTTATCGTTGCGATGCAATCGACTATAAGAAAACGCTTCAATAAGAATGTGTAACCATTTGTTATATAAGTATTTAATTGTTCCACTGTTTCTGTTTGCGTCGGGTGCCAGCGTGCCCGCGGCCGAACCCGCATTCGATGACCTGTTGGACCGGGTCGAGGAAGCGCACGGTGGGACAAGCCTGCAGGCACTCAATACATTGTCTGCAACATGGCAGTTTACCGATGCGCTGATTTACGAAAGCAAAAAACCCGGACCGCCGTGGGATATCGGTAGCGTGGTGCGTCGCTATGCGATCGACTTTGTGGGCGACGAATATGCGCACAACAGTGTGGAAGATGCGAGCGGATACTACCGTCATGGCGGACGTCTTTTGAATTCACAGCACAACGCGATCGTTGACCACCGAACGCACACGTATCGATACACAGACGAGCCACTCAGCAGTGCTGCTGCAGAGTTGTTCCGCTACTCACCGGTCGCTCTGCTGCGTTGGGGCTTGGATAACCCGGGAGACCTGAAACCGGTTGGCTACCGTGAAGACGATGAAGGCAAGTTTTTTGTATTCAAAGTTGCGGTGGAAGAGGGGACGTACTCGGTACTCGTAGATGCTGAGACTTATCGAGTTGCTGGGGTCGACCACTCATTGACCGACTACGATGGAACCCCGATTCCGATACGAATTCGATTTTCTGACTACGAGTCATTCGACGGCGTGCTTCAACCGACGAGACTCGAGACCGAGATCTGGGGCAATGCCGGCCGGCATGGTGAATTGAAGTCGTTTGAACCGAATGCAGACATCACCGTGGTCCTCGGCATTCCGGATGGCTATGTAGAAACCGCTGGGGAACAACCAGGGATCCGGGACTTTCGTGTCGAAGAACTGGCGGAGGGCGTGTATTTTGTCGGTGAAGGTGTCATGTATCAGTTGTTTGTGGAGTTTGATGACTTCATTGTTGCGCTTGATGGTTGTAGCGGCAACGTGAATCAAAGAATCGCCACCATCCAACAGGTAGTTCCAGACAAACCCATCCGCTACGTGCTGGCGTCACACCACCACAACGATCACATGCATGGGTTGGACGAGTTTGCAAAGCTCGGTGCAGAGATCCTGGCGGTCGAGGAACACATACCAGAGATCCGGCGACGATTGGGAAACACCGAGGCGGAGATCGTCACCGTGGACGGACGTTTCGAGATCGAATCGGGTGGCCGGGTGCTGGAGATCGTGGATATCGGACCGCTTCCACACAGCGACCACATGCTGGCCGGTTACCTTCCTGACGAAAAAATTCTGTTCGAGGCGGATCTTTTTGTGCTGGGCGGCAGGCGTGAACCTGTGCGTCCGGCCAGTTCCAATGGCCGCGCGTTGTGGGAAACCATAAACGGTCGAGGTTGGGAAGTGGATCTGATCGTCGATCCCCACAGCCCGTTGATCGCTACGATCCAGGATCTCGAAGCGGCGGTGAACACGCCTGATTTGTCGAGAGCCGAGTAGGGCAGACCGGCAAGCCTTGCCCGGTGTGTGGCACGGCGGTGCAACGCATTCGTTACGCGAGCAACGAGACGAACTATTGCCCGAGGTGTCAGACGGACGGAAAGCTCGCCGACCGTTCACTGTCACGTTTGTTGAAGAAGGATTGGCCGAAGTCGATCGAGGAACTCAAAAAGAGGCAGCAGGATATGGAGTAGGGCAGCCGTAGCTGATTTTACATCAGGCGTTCTTCCGAGAGGTCACCCAGCGCATGCCCCACATTCTCGTTCAGGATCTCGAGCACGCGGTCCAGTAGGTACTGAAACTCGGCCTTGAACACGAGTTGGGTCGTGTACTCGCCATCGTCATCGTGCGCCTTCAGCAGAAGATCGCCATGCATACCCATTGCCTGGTCGAGCTTTAAAGATTCCGCGTCCATCGGCAGCTGAAAAGGATTTGGCGCATGCCACTTCAGCGGTGGCCACGATTCGATGAATACTTCAGACAGAATTACAGGTTCCGGCATTCGCGTGTTTGGGTGTTTGTCGATGCCGTTGGGGAGCGTACACTGAGCCGACTCATCATGCCAAGTAGTGGGCCAACTCGAACCAGGGGCATTCGATGCCCGGCAGCGCGTTGAAGTCGTGACCCATGTCTTAGAACCAGCGACGAGCGGCCGCGCCAAATGCCGCGGTTGCAACCAGCCGATCCAAAAGGACATCCTTCGCCTCGGCGAGCGTTTGCCGAACCCTTATGGGGATGGAGAAATGACGCTGTGGTATCACCCGATCTGTGCCGCGTACAAGCGTCCCGAACCGTTGCTCGAAGCGCTGCAGGCAACGTCCGAAGGACTGGATGATGCCGACAATCTGGTTTCGATCACCGAACGCGGTATTAAGCACAGGCGCTTGCCACGGGTGCACAAAGCCGAACCGGCGCCGACGGGTAGGGCACGCTGTCGCTGCTGCAAGGAACTGATCCCGAAAGACAGCTGGCGTATCTCGGTTGTCTATTTCGAAGAAGGACGTTTTCAGCCATCCGGGTTCGTGCACGCGTCATGCGCAGAACAGTACTTCGGAACAACCGACGACCTCGTTCAACGGGTGCAACATTTCGGCGGGAACATGGAAGCGGCAATGATCAAGGAACTGCGCGACGCCCTGGATTGAGGTTCCGGAGATG
>JAZFZN010000087.1:0-2819 GCA_036475515.1 Gammaproteobacteria bacterium | reverse complement strand
CACCGGAACTCTTTGCAACAGCCGAACGCGTGCGCAATGAATATGTGCTGGCCGTCAAAGGACTTGTGCGTGCGAGACCGGAAGGCACTGTCAATCCGAACCTGCCGTCCGGTGCTGTCGAAGTGCTGGCCCGAGAATTGACGGTCCTGAACGCCTCCGAGACACCGCCTTTCCACCACGACGAAGAAGTCGGCGAAGAGCACCGTTTGAAGTATCGCTACATCGACCTCAGACGCGACGTCATGCAACAGCGTCTCTGGTTGCGCCATCGCATCACCAGTGCGTTGAGACGCCACCTGAACGAACAGGGGTTCATCGACATCGAAACGCCGGTTCTGACCAAGGCAACACCGGAAGGTGCACGCGACTATCTAGTGCCGTCCAGGACACACCCGGGCAAGTTTTTCGCACTCCCGCAGTCGCCACAGTTGTTCAAGCAATTGCTGATGATGTCCGGTTTCGATCGCTACTATCAGATTGCACGTTGCTTCCGTGACGAAGACTTCCGTGCCGACAGACAGGCCGAGTTCACGCAACTCGACATCGAAACTTCGTTCCTCGATGAAGAACAGATCATGGATCTGATGGAAAACATGATCCGGTCTTTGTTCAAGGAAGTGTTGCACGTCGAGCTGCCGAATCCGTTTCCGCGTCTTTCATTCGCCAAGGCGGTCGCGCGTTTTGGCACCGATCGTCCGGACCTGCGCAACCCGCTCGAACTCGTTGACGTTTCCGATCTGCTGACCGACGTCGAATTCAAGATATTCGCCGGTCCGGCCAAAGCAGAAGGCAGCCGTGTCGCGGCGCTGAATCTGCCCGGTGGCAGGACACTGACACGCAAGGAGATCGACGACTACACGGCATTCGTCGGTCGTTATGGCGCAAAAGGGCTCGCCTACATCAAGGTCAACGAAACCGCGAACGGCCGCGATGGGCTACAGTCGCCGATCCTCAAGAGGCTGCCGGATGAAGCAATCGAAGGAATACTCGAACGCACCGGTGCACAAGACGGCGACCTGATTTTCTTTGGCGCCGACAAGGATCGTGTCGTCAACGATTCGCTCGCTGCGTTGCGCGATCGGCTCGGTGCCGACCGGAGTCTTCTGAAGGGCGAGTGGGCACCGTTGTGGGTCGTGGATTTTCCGATGTTTGGGTGGAACGAAGACGAGAAACGCTGGGATCCATTGCACCACCCGTTCACCGCACCGGCGAGCGCCGATCCTGCGGAGCTCGCTGAAAATCCAGGTTCGATGTTGTCACGTGCCTACGACATGGTGCTGAATGGTTCCGAGATCGGTGGCGGTTCGGTGCGTATTCATCGTCCGGAAATGCAACGCAAGGTTTTCGAGTTGCTGGGTATCGGCGAAGAAGAAGCCGAACAGAAGTTCGGCTTCCTGCTCGAAGCACTCAAATACGGTGCCCCACCGCACGGCGGCATCGCGTTTGGACTCGATCGCTTGGTGATGCTGATGGCGGGTGCGTCGAGTATTCGCGAAGTGATCGCGTTTCCGAAGACACAGACCGCCGCTTGTCCGTTGACCGATGCGCCTGCAGACGTTCCGGACCACGCGTTGCGTGAAGTCGGGATTCGGGTACGCAAACCCGCCAAAGAATAATCTTTCAAGCGGGGCCCGTGAACGAACGTTCCGCATACTCCCGTCCCGAGTCGGTTCTGGTTGTCATCGCAACACGCAACGACCGCTTTCTTCTGCTCGAACGTCGCCGTCCGGCCGCCCACTGGCAGTCGGTGACCGGTGCCCTGAAACCGAACGAACAACCCTACGATGCCGGATGTCGCGAAGTGTTCGAGGAAACCGGTTTCCAAACCGATGCCGTTCGCGCGACCGGTGCCGTCAACCGTTATCCGATTCCTCCCGAATGGCGTGAACGTTATGCGCCGGATGTGTCAGAGAACACAGAACACGTATTCATGTTAGTCGTCGATAAACCGTTCGAAGTGACGCGTTGCGATGACGAACACGCAAACCACGGGTGGTACGATCGTGCCATCGCTATTGATCGCGTATTTTCATCCACGAATCGCGCCGCGATCGAAGAACTGAATGTCAATGAGTTCTGAAACCCAACATGTCGTCGTCGTCCACGGTTTATTCATGACCGGATTCGAGTACGGGTTGCTGGCACGCAGGATCGAGAAAGCCGATTTCCAATCCAGCCTCGTTCACTATCGATCGCTACGCTGGGATGTCGAACGCGCTGTCGCACAACTGCGCGAAGGTGTTGAACGTGTCAACTCATCGACGGTTCATCTGGTCGGACACAGCCTCGGTGGCACGCTGATACTGGCTACGCTCGCGGCCCATCCGGAATTGACCCGCGGCCGTGCGGTGTTGCTCGGTTCTCCGGTCCAGGGCAGCCGCGTGGCGCGAATGGTACAAGACTCGCCTGCCGGGACCCTGGTCGGGGGACGCATGTTCGATGAACTGCTGGCGGTCGACCACGAACCGGTATGGCAGGGGTCTCAGCAACTCGGGACCCTGGCGGGAACCGACGGTTTTGGAATCGGCAGCGTCATTGGTGATCTGCAACCGCCGCATGACGGTACCGTGCAGGTTGCAGAGACACGCATCCATGGCGCGACCGATCACATCGAACTGGAAGTCAGTCACACCGCGATGCTGTTTTCAAAAGAGGTCGCGTCGCAGACCACGCATTTCCTCCACAACGGCGTGTTCCACCGCGCCTAGAAAAATGGTGTCGGAGAGTACTTTCCTGCTCCGGCTAGACAGAGTCTAAGCAACTATACTTACGCCACCCTCAATATCTAAGGAGGGGGTCATGAAACACAAAGTTGTTCT
>JAZFZN010000086.1:0-2766 GCA_036475515.1 Gammaproteobacteria bacterium | reverse complement strand
ACCGGCGCGAGGACATCCCGCTGCTGGTCAGTCACTTTGTTTCGGAGTTGACCGACCAGAAAGTCTACGCACCGGACGCAATGGAACTCCTGGTCACGGCAACATGGCCCGGCAACGTCAGACAGTTGCACAACGTCGTGAAGTCCAACGTGACTTTGTGCCGTACACAGGTCATCAGCGCACGCTTTGTCGAACAAGCACTCGGTGTGCAACCCGACACGCTGCCGTCATATGCAGAAGCGCGCGAGGAATTCACCCGGAACTATCTGATTCAGCTCCTGCAAATCACCGGTGGGAACGTCTCCCAAGCCGCACGGCTGGCGAAGCGCAACCGTACGGATTTCTATAAGCTGCTGGCACGGCACGACGTGAATCCCGACAACTTCAAGCGACGTTAAGACAGGCTCAAACTGTCTTAGTAGCACTAGCATTCCAAGTGTTTTTTGAGGCTCGCGGCGACACGTTGCGCAGTCTTCCCGTCCCACAAATCCGGACACTGGCCCGTTGGCCAATCGCCGGCAAGAACACTCGCTACCGATTCCGCGATACGCTCAGGCGGTACGAGTCGATTCGTCCCCTGCCTGATCGTGATCGGCCGCTCGGTCGTGTCCCGGACCGTCAGACATGGAATGTCGAGATAAGTTGTTTCTTCCTGGATACCACCGGAATCCGTAATCAGACAACGAGCTCCGAAAACGAGGTTCATGAACTGCACATAGCCGAGCGGTTCTGTCACCGTCATGCCGTGTGCTTCCGCCAGGCGTTTCTCGAGACCGAACTCGGTCAGTCGCTTCCGGGTTCGAGGATGCACCGGGAAAATCAGTGGAAGACCTTCCGCCACGGTGGCGAGCTGCTCGACGATCAACCCCAGTGTTTCCCTGTCGTCTACGTTCGAAGGACGATGCAAGGTCACGAGCCCGTAGCGTCCGGGTGAAACATTCAAACGTTCGCGCGAGTCGTCAGATTCAATCTGATCACGCAACATTTCCAGCGAGTCGATCATGATGTTGCCGACGCGTTCGATTTTTTCATCGACAACGCCTTCGCGCCGCAGGTGCTCGTCGCCGTCTTCCGACGGGGTCCACAGCAGGTCAACAATCGCGTCCGTCACGACACGATTGATCTCTTCCGGCATGCGCCTGTCGCCACTACGCAGTCCTGCCTCGAGGTGTGCGACCGGAATCCAGAGCTTTGCACCGACCAGGGCGCAGGCTGCTGTCGAATTGACATCGCCGACGACCACGATCCAGTCCGGACGACTGTCAAGGCAGACCTTCTCATAGGCCAGCATGACTCCGGCGGTTTGCTCCGCGTGCGAACCACTGCCGACACCGAGATGGATGTCCGGATCGGGAAGGCCGAGGTCTTTGAAGAACGCGTCGGACATGTTCACGTCGTAGTGCTGGCCGGTGTGAACGATCACAGGATTGCACCATGACTCATTCTTCAGCGCGTGGTACAACGGCGCCACTTTCATAAAGTTCGGACGCGCTGCGGCAATCAGATGGACGAGCTTTGACACGAATTTCGGACCGGCCGAAGAAACGCGCGCAAGTGTCACAAATCGCACGACCGGTTGCAATGACGGGATTCGCAGAATCGAACGGGTTCGCTGTACCCGACAGGACGAATCCGTTAGATTGCTGCCGCATGATAGCGCCAACGACCCCAACCGTGAGCGACCCGCAGTAGTTCCAGATGGCTTCCCTTTATCAAAAAATGGCGAAGGGCGTCGCCTGGATGGTGTTGTTCAAGTTTGTCGGACGCAGTCTGGGCCTGATCAGTACCGTCATTCTCGCCCGTCTTTTGATGCCGAGCGATTTTGGTGTCGTCGCAATGGCCATGGTCGTTATCGGAATCCTCGAGCTTATCACCTGGTTCAGTTTCGACGTTGTCTTGATACAGAAACAGGATACGACACGCGAACACTACGATACTGCGTGGACATTCAACTTCATGTTCGGTGTTGTGTCCGGCCTCCTCGTGCTTGCGCTCGCGCACCCAACTGCGGCCTATTTCAATGAACCCCGCCTAGTTGCTGTGATGTACGTGCTCGCAAGTGCGCAGTTCGTGGGTGGTCTTCAGAACATCGGAATCGTCAATTTCCGCAAGGACATGAACTTCGACCGGGAGTTCTTCTATTTCCTCGGTCGCAAGCTCGGCGGTTTTCTCATAACCGTACCGCTCGCGTTCATCCTCCGTAACTACTGGGCTTTGGTTATCGGACAGGTGACGTCTGCGCTGGCTGGCGTTGTGTTGAGCTACACGATGCACCCGTACCGCCCACGGTTTTCGTTGTCGAAGAGCGGTGAATTGTTCGATTTCTCCAAGTGGATGTTGCTGCTGAACGTCATTGTTGCACTCAGGAGACGCGTCGCCCATCTCGCGGTTGGCAAGCTTGCGGGTGCAGGACCGCTGGGCCTGTTCACCGTCTCCTACGAAATCTCGAACCTGCCCACGACCGAACTCGTGGCACCGATCAATAGAGCCGTGTTTCCGGGCTACGCCCAGATGTCACACGACCTGCAGATACTCAGAGATGGTTATCTGAAAGTACTCGGCGTCATTGCATTGTTTGCGTTGCCTGCTGCGACCGGTGTGGCCGCAATCGCCGATCTGCTCGTACCGGTTTTTCTCGGCGAAAAGTGGCTGGATGCGATTCCGCTGATCCAGATCCTCGCGTTCTACGGCGGTATTACCGCCCTGCAGACCAACGCCGGGCCGGTCTATCTGGCACTGGCGTTGCCGGCCCGTCTCGTATGGCTG
>JAZFZN010000085.1:0-2753 GCA_036475515.1 Gammaproteobacteria bacterium | reverse complement strand
GAAATGGAATCAGTATATTGCGATGACAAGTGATCGAATCAAGGTGCTTTTTGTTTGCATGGGAAACATCTGCCGTTCGCCGACCGCGGAGGGCGTATGCAGGGCGCTCGTCCAACAAGAGGCGTCGGAGTTGGAGCTGGAAATCGATTCGGCCGGCACACACGCATATCACACCGGTGAACCGCCGGATGCGCGCGCACAACTGGCCGCGCAACGACGTGGTTATGAATTGACCGGCGCGGCCCGCTTCGTGGAAGACGAAGACTTCGAGTCGTTCGATTACATATTGGCGATGGACGAACGCAACTATCGGGACCTGATGGCGCGCTGTCCGGTGCCGAACCAGTCGCGTCTGCGCCTGTTCATGCAGTATTCGAGCAAGCCGATGATGCTCAGTGTTCCCGATCCTTACTACGGTGGCCCGAACGGTTTCGAGCAGGTGCTCGATCTCATCGAGGACGCATCGCGGGGTCTGCTCAAAGAACTGAGAAGGGCGGCGCGTCGCCGCGCCGCCGGCTGATCATTCCGTCGTAACGGGTTTGTGTTCGGGGCGTTTCGTCTCAGACGTCTCGGATTTCTTGGCGACTTGTTCAGCCGGACCGCGTTTCCTGTTGTCGTTGGGCTGACTATCGACATCGTTCTGGCGCTGCTCTTCTGAACGGGGCCGTCGGCCGCGGCCACCGCGACGCCCGCGCGCACGCCGTCGGTTGCCTTTCTTCTTTTTCGAAGCGGGTGTGGCGTTGCGTTTTTCCTGGGTTTTCTTTTTCCCTTGTGGACGCTGCCCGCGTTTTGGCCGCGACCGGCCGGATGAAGATACCGGTTTGCGTCTGCCCGCAGCTGGTCGAATCTTCTTCTTGTCTCTGGTGAACCATTCGAGAATACGTGCCCACAACGATTTACGTGGCCGCTGTGGTGCCGGTGCCTCTGGAACCAAAGTCTGTACCGCCGGTTCTTCGGTGCGTTTGTGTGTCGGTCGATCGGTACCCAGTTCGCTTTCTTCTTCCAGGGCCGCCAGCTCGTAGCTCGGCCCAGTGTTTTCCGACAACACCACACCGTCTTCACGCACACGCCGGATTGCGAAGTTCGGGGTTTCCATGTCTGTATCGGGTACGACGACGATACTGACTTCGTTCTGGTTCTCGATGTTATTGACCCAGTCACGTTTCTCGTTGAGCAGGAACGTGCTGACGTCGACCGGAACCTGGATGATGACCTTGCCGGTTGCTTCCTTGCGTGCTTCTTCGCCGATGAGCCGCAGTATCGCGAGCGCCAATGACTCCACACCACGGATATTGCCCTGACCGTTGCAACGCGGACAGATGATGTTGCTCGATTCGCCGAGAGACGGGCGCAAGCGTTGTCGGGACAGCTCCAGCAAGCCGAACCGCGAGATACGTCCGATCTGGACGCGTGCACGATCCATTTTGACCGCCTTGCGCAAACGCTCTTCGACGTCACGTTGATTCTTGGTCGAGTTCATGTCGATGAAATCAATGACAATCAGGCCACCGATATCGCGCAGACGGAACTGTCGTGCGATCTCGTCCGCCGCCTCGAGGTTCGTATTCAGCGCCGTCTCTTCGATTCCCTGGCCCTTGGTTGCGCGCGACGAGTTGATGTCGATCGAAACCAGCGCTTCGGTGTGGTCGATCACGATCGAGCCACCGGAAGAAAGACGTACCTTGTGGGCATACGCCGACTGAATCTGACTCTCGATCTGGAAACGGGTGAACAGCGGGACCGGGTCGCTGTAACGCTTCAGCCTGCCAAGGTTGGGCGGCATGATGCGTTCCATGAAATCATGGGCCCGCTGGTGCACGGTTTCATCGTCGATCAGTATTTCTCCGATCTCCGAGTTGAAGTTGTCTCGCAAAGCACGCACGATCGCGTCGCTCTCCTGGTAGACCAGGAATGGGGCTTCACGCGAATCCGCCGCCTTCTCAACTGCCTGCCACACGTTGCACAGATAGTCGAGATCCCACTGCAGCTCTTCGGTCGTGCGTCCGACAGCCGCGGTTCGGGCGATCGCACCGCCGCCGGCAGGAACCGTCAGCTGCGCCATCTGTGCGCGGAGTTCCGAGCGGCCGTCGCCTTCGATGCGTCTGGAAACGCCCCCGGCGCGCGGGTTGTTGGGCATCAGGACGAGGAAACGGCCGGCGAGACTGATGAACGTGCTCAGCGCCGCACCCTTGTTGCCTCGTTCTTCTTTTTCGACCTGAACGATCAGTTCCTGACCTTCTTCCAGGACTTCTTTGATGTGAACCTTCTGTCCGCCTTCCGGCGTTGTCTTGAAATAGTTCCGTGCGACTTCCTTCAAAGGAAGAAAACCATGGCGCGGTGCTCCGAAATCGACAAACGCGGCTTCGAGGCTTGGCTCGATTCGCGTAATGCGTCCTTTGTAAATGTTCGATTTCTTTTGTTCGCGACTGGGGACCTCAACGTCCAGGTCGTACAGCCACTGGCCGTCGACCATGGCGACTCGCAGTTCCTCTTGCTGAGTCGCGTTGATCAGCATGCGTTTCATAGAATCATCATCCGCTGAGGGAGGGCCGGCGGGCGAAGAGTCCGGGGCTGTTGGGTAGCAGGAGCGCTCACAACCGCGGTCAGTGGTTCGGCGTGTTCGTCCTTGTTGCAACCATCGTTTCGGTGACGACGGCCGGAAAGAATCCTGCTTCAGTTGCCCGGATCAACGCGCGTTCGTTGCGCGGATCACATGGCCGGGAGCCTCACTCAAAAGGCAAAACAACGGCGAC
>JAZFZN010000084.1:0-5528 GCA_036475515.1 Gammaproteobacteria bacterium | reverse complement strand
CGGTTCGTCCGGTGTGGTCTCGTTATCATTGACGCGTACGACGATGCGCGATGCATCGACAGAGTCGACCACACCACCACGACGTGCGACCACGGTGACACCGGAGTCCGTCGCGACAGTACGTTCGATACCGGTACCAACCAACGGTGTCTCAGCACGCAACGTCGGCACGGCCTGGCGTTGCATGTTCGAACCCATCAGCGCACGGTTGGCATCGTCGTGCTCAAGGAATGGAATCAACGCAGCAGCCACCGAAACGATCTGTTTCGGTGAGATGTCCATGAAGTTGATGTCTCCCGGCGCCGCCAGCGTGAACTCGTTCTGGTGACGGCAGGACACCAGGTCTGCGGAAAACCGGCCACGTGCATCGAGTTCGGCGTTGGCCTGAGCAATCACGTATTGACCTTCCTCGATCGCCGACAGATAGACGATCTCATCAGTCACACGACTGTTCTTGACTTTGCGATACGGTGTCTCGAGAAAACCGTACTCATTGGTGCAGGCATACACCGCCAGAGAGTTGATCAGACCGATGTTCGGTCCTTCCGGTGTTTCAATGGGACACACGCGACCATAGTGCGTTGGATGCACGTCGCGGACTTCGAATCCGGCACGTTCACGAGTCAGGCCGCCGGGTCCGAGGGCCGAAACGCGTCGTTTGTGCGTGACCTCGGACAGCGGATTGTTCTGGTCCATGAACTGCGACAGTTGCGACGAACCGAAGAACTCTTTGACGGCCGCCGCAACCGGCTTGGCATTGATCAGCTCCTGAGGCATCAGGCCTTCGGATTCGGCCAGGGTCAGGCGCTCCTTGACGGCCCGCTCGACCCGCACCAGACCGATGCGAAACGCGTTCTCGGCCATCTCGCCGACACTGCGTACACGCCGGTTGCCGAGGTGGTCGATGTCATCGACCGTGCCGTTGCCATTGCGGATGTCGATCAGCGTTTTCAATGCGTCGACGATGTCGGACTGTTCACCCTGTGTTTCAAACAGTTCCTTCGATGCTTCATCGTTGCGTTGACTGAAATAGCGCACGTCGTAGAGCACGCCCGGTCCTTCGATCGTGTCACGGCCCACACGTCGATTGAATTTCATGCGACCGACTGCCGACAGGTCGTAACGTTCAGTGTTGAAGAACAGGTTGTAGAACAGGTTCTCCGCTGCATCGCGCGTCGGCGGTTCACCAGGACGCATCATTCTGTAGATCTCGACCAGCGCCTCGAGTTGGGTCCGGCTCGGGTCGATACGCAGCGTGTTCGAGATATACGAGCCACGATCGAGGTCATTGACGAACAACGTCGCGACCTCAGTGACACCGGCTTCGATCAGCTTGTCGATCAGCTCCGCCGTCAGTTCATCGTTTGCCGTGGCGAGCAGTTCGCCAGTTTCGGTGTCGACGATGTCGTGGGCGAGTATCCGGTCCTCCAGATACTCCGGTGGCACCGGCAGGGTCTTGATCCGCGAACGTTCCAGCTCACGCACATGGCGCGCCGTGACGCGACGGCCTTCGGGCACGATCGTTTCGCCCTTGACCTTGATGTCGAAGATGGCGGTCTCGCCACGCAGCCGGGACGGGATCAGCTCCAGCTTCACCTGCTTGCCGCTGATCTTGAAGCGGTTCTTTTCGAAGAACAGATCCAGAATCTCTTCGTCGCTGTAACCGAGCGCACGCAGGATGATGGTGACCGGTAACTTGCGCCGCCGGTCGATACGAGCGAAAAGACTGTCTTTTGGATCGAACTCGAAATCCAGCCATGAACCGCGGTACGGAATGACCCGCGCGTTGAACAGCAGTTTCCCCGACGAGTGGGTCTTGCCCTTGTCGTGGTCAAAAAACACGCCAGGAGAACGGTGCAACTGCGAAACGATGACACGTTCGGTACCGTTGATCACGAATGTACCGTTGTCGGTCATCAACGGAAGATCGCCCAGATACACTTCCTGTTCGCGGACGTCTTTGACCGGCTTGTTCTTTCCGGAAGCTTCCTTGTCGTAGATGACCAACCGAACGTCGACACGCAACGGCGCTGAATAGGTCAGCCCTCGCTGCTGGCACTCTTTGACGTCGAAGACCGGCTCGCCGAGCCGGTAGCTGACGTATTCCAGTGCCGCGTTGCCGGAATAGCTGACGATCGGGAAGACCGTGTTGAATGCCGAATGCAGCCCGATAATGTCACGGTCTTCTGCGGCGATATCGCGTTGCAGAAACCTGCGATAGGAATCGAGCTGAATGCTCAACAGATACGGAACATCAAGGATGCTCGGCCGTTTGCCAAAATCCTTACGGATCCGCTTTTTCTCAGTGAACGAATAGGCCATCGGATGCCTCGTCAAATATTGGGGTCAGAGCATGCTCCGACCCCGGGCAGCACAAACAGGCCGGCGACTTATGGTCGCCAGCCTTGGCGTTTGTCGGAATCGGAAGCCCGGTGCTGGTCAAAAGGTTACTTGACCTCGACGCTCGCGCCGGCTTCCTCCAACTGCTTCTTGATCTCCTCGGATTCTTCCTTGGAGACACCTTCTTTAATCGCGTTTGGCGCGCCTTCAACCAGGTCCTTGGCTTCTTTCAGGCCCAGAGCGGTGATGGCACGAACTGCCTTGATCACCGTGACCTTGTTGTCGCCAAAGCTGGTCATGACTACGTCAAATTCGGTCTGTTCTTCCGCTGCCGCGGCGGCTTCGCCACCGGCGCCCGGGGCTGCAGCAACTGCAACCGGTGCAGCAGCAGAAACGCCCCACTCTTCTTCAAGCGCTTTCACGAGCTCGACCACTTCCATGATCGGCTTGGCGGAAAGCTCCTTGATCAGGTCTTCATTGGTCATTGCCATTGATCTGTCCTCGTTACCCAAGTCCAAAGTTCAAAAAAAATTCGTTCTACGTCTCTCAGGCGACTTGTTGTTGCTCACCATAAGCCGACAGCGTGCGCGCCAACATTGCCGGCGGTTCCGCCAGCGTGCGCACCAACTGCCCCATTGGCGCATTCAACGTGCCAAGCAGCATGGCCCGCGCCTGATCGAGGGTCGGCAGGCTTGCCAGCCGTTCCAGATCGCTTGCGGGATAGAGTTGACCACCGACGGCAACCGCACGTGTGACCAGGGCGTCGTTGTCCTTGGCAAACGTCTTGACGACGCGTGCGGCGGCACCCGGATCTTCACGCGAGAACGCCAGCAACAGCGGACCGCTCAATGCTTCTTCGAGACATTCGAACTCAGTGCCCTGAATCGCGCGTCTTGCCAGGGTGTTTTTGACGACCTTCACATAGACGCCTTCGTTGCGGGCGTTCGCCCGAAACTCGGTCATCTGCTCGACGTTCAGTCCACGGTACTCCGCAGCAACTGCAGACAACGCGTCTGCTGCGACCCCGCTCACCTCGGCGACCAGCGCTTTCTTTTCTTCCAAGCTCAATGCCATTGGTTTCCTCCTGGCGTCAGTCCACCAGAACTTTCAACCCGGTCGGTCCCTTTGACCGGGACACAAGATGGCGACCGATACCAAGATTTCTCCTGACTCGGGCAACACCATCTGCGCAGGCAGGTTTGTCACCAATTAAATCCATCAACACGATGAACACCTGCGGTCTTCGATGCGCAATCCTTCGCTTACGAATCCTCCCTTAATAAGCTCAATGTGCTCTGATCCACGATGATGCCGGGGCCCATCGTGGACGAAACACTGACGCGTTTTAGATACGCGCCCTTCGACGCTGCCGGCTTTGCCTTGGCAAGATCGGACAACAGCGTCTGCAAATTCTCGATCAGTGCGTCTTTCTCGAACTTCACGTTGCCGATCGGGCAGTGGATGATCCCCCCCTTGTCGGTCCGGTAGCGCACCTGACCCGCTTTCGCATTCTTCACGGCCGTGGCGATGTCTGCCGATACGGTCCCGACTTTCGGGTTCGGCATCAGGCCGCGCGGACCCAGGATCTGGCCGAGCTGTCCGACGACACGCATTGCATCCGGAGATGCGATCGCGACGTCGAAATTCAACTCGCCTTTCTTGACCTGTTCGGCGAGGTCTTCGAGACCGACGATGTCCGCGCCGGCATTCTCTGCGATCTCAACGTTCTCGCCCTGTGTGAACACCGCGACACGGACCGTTTTTCCGATGCCGTGTGGCAACACGGTCGATCCACGCACAACCTGGTCGGACTTGCGTGGATCCACACTGAGGTTCACCGCAACGTCAACGGACTCGGAAAACTTGGCTGTCGCCAGCTTTTTGACGAGCTCCAGCGCCTCGTGGATGGCGTAGGCTTTCCCGGATTCGACCTGCTCGCGCGCCGCTTTTCTTCGTTTCGTGAGTCTGGACATCGCTACGCTCCTTCGACTTCCAGACCCATGCTGCGGGCGCTGCCTGCAATCGTCCGCACTGCCGCGTCCAGATCGGCCGCCGTCAGGTCAGGGTCCTTGGTTTTAGCAATCTCTTCGAGTTGCGCACGCGTCACTTTGCCGACCTTTTCGGTATTCGGCGTCCCGCTTCCTTTGGCGATGCCGGCTGCTTTTCTCAGCAACACAGCAGCGGGCGGGGTTTTCGTAATAAAGGTGAAACTCCGGTCCGAGTAGACCGTGATCACGACCGGGACCGGCATCCCCGGTTCTGTGCCCTGGGTGTGCGCGTTGAACGTTTTGCAGAATTCCATGATGTTCACGCCGTGCTGGCCCAGCGCCGGCCCGACCGGCGGGCTCGGGTTGGCCTGCCCGGCAGGAATCTGCAGCTTGACATAGCTTTGTACTTTCTTTGCCACTTTGGCTACTCCCTATTGGGTTCCAACGCCCCCCACCGTTCCCTTCGGTGGTGCGGCTCCCCTGTACTCAGCCCCACATACCTCGTGGAACCGCCACGGGGACAGAATAAATTCTGTCCCCACGTATTTGGTGCTCCGGGCGCATCTAGGCTTTTTCGACCTGTCCGAAGTCCAGTTCTACCGGTGTCGAACGTCCCAGAATCTGGACCGCGACACGCAACCGGCTCTTGTCGTAGTTGACCTCTTCGACGACTCCATTGAAGTCGTTGAACGGCCCATCGACGACACGAACGACTTCGCCCGGTTCGAACAGAACCTTCGGCTTCGGTTTGTCGACGCCTTCCTGCACCCGGTGCAGGATCTCGTCGGCATCCCGGTCGCTGATTGCCGCCGGTTTGTCCGTTGTCCCACCGATGAACCCGAGCACCTTTGGTGTCGACTTCACCAGGTGCCAGGTTTCTTCGTCCATCTCCATCTGGACGAGTACATAGCCCGGGTAAAACTTCCGTTCGCTACGGCGTTTCTGCCCATCACGCATCTCGACCACTTCTTCGGTCGGCACGAGCACTCTCCCGAACTTGTTTTCGAGTTCGTGCAGCTTGATTCGTTCCTCGAGCATCTGCTTGACCTTGTGCTCGAAGTTCGAGTACGCGTGAACTACATACCAGCGCATGGTCACGGAATCAGCCTCCCTGACCCGTAAGCATGCGTGTCGCCCATCCGAGCAGCATGTCCAGAAAAAAGAAGAACACGCCCAGCAATATCGCGAAGAAAATGACAG
>JAZFZN010000083.1:0-2288 GCA_036475515.1 Gammaproteobacteria bacterium | reverse complement strand
GCAGCAGCCGGACCTGGACAGCGTTGCACTCGAGTTCGAGGTCTTGTTTGCGACCGATGAAAGCCAGTTGTCTGACGAGAACCGTCAGCGGCTCGAGAAACTCGCCACGCTGATGCGCGAGATACCGGGATTGAAAGTGCAGATCGACGGTTACGCCGACCAACGCGGCGATGAGACGTACAACCAACAACTGTCGGCAAAACGTGCTGAAGAGGTTGAAACCTTCCTCGGTGCACGGGGTGTCGTCGGTGACCGCATCGAAACATTTGCACACGGCGAACGGCTGTCGCGCGCCGGTGACGGGGATATCGACGCTTATGCGCTGGAACGCAAAGTGACGCTGCGCATCTTCTCAGAAGGCACACCACGGATCGCGTCCAACTGATGTTCTTTGGCCACTTCCTCCCTGGTGGTTCCTGGCCCGCTTCGGCGGGCCTTTCTTTCGATGCTTTAAAAACTGGGGTCAGAGAGTATTTTTTTTAAGTCGTTAAACCACGAAATTGCCTGTGAACACCTTTTTAAAAATCAAGCACTTAAAAAATACTCTCTGACCCCAGTTTCACCAGTTTCACTCTCTGACCCCAGTTTCAGTTTCCGAATCTTTTCAAGGAGTAAGGATTCGGATCTATGTGTGGTTCTGATCCGGTGACCAGTTCGGCGATCAGGCGGCCCGTTCCCGGCGCCATCGAAACACCGAGCATGTTGTGTCCGGCTGCGACAAAAACGTTGTCGTGTTTTGGTGAACGATCGATCACCGGGATGCCGTCGTAGGTCATCGGCCGCCACCCGAACCATTCCTGACGCGGTTCGGTGGTGAGTCGGCTTCGGTAGTATTCACCACAGGCCCTCAGCAATGCATCGAGCCGGATCCGGTCGAGTTTCGTGTTGTAACCCGAGAACTCCATCGTGCCCCCGACACGAAAACCATCCGACCACGGGGTTACCGAACACAAGCGTTCCGTCAGAATGGCAGCAAATCCCGGGCAGGGGTCCGGACGCGCCAGGGTCACGCTGTAGCCTTTGCCGGGCTGGATCGGGATCTTCAGTTTCAGCCAGCGGGCCAGTTTTGGTGACCACGAACCCGTCGCAAGTACAATGTCGTTTGCCTCCAGTCGCTCATTGCCACTGGCCAGACCGGTGACGCGTCCACGATTGACGTCGACTGCGGTCACGCGTGTGTTTTCGAGAAAACAGACATCGCGGTCTCTCAGAACCCGAACCAGTTCATCGAGCAGAAGATTCGGATGCAAAGACGCGTCTGCTTCGTGCAGGTACCCACCGACGACGTCGTCGGCGATCGCGGGATCGACAGTACGCAGATCGTTGCCGTTGTATTCCGCTCCGGCGAGGTCGTATCCGGACAGCATGTCCTCGATTGCTGAGGCCTGATCAAGCCCCGCTTGGGTACGACACAAGGACAACACGCCCTGCGTTGTCCATTCGCAGGCAAGCGATTCGGTGTCGATCAGTTCGTCATACAGGGTGCGGGAGGCGTTCAACAGTTCACGTCGCGCGACCAGCGCTTCGCGCATCTTGTCTTCACGGCAACGCCGTGCGAACTGCAGGAACCAGGACCACAGACCGGGATCGAAACGAGGTCTTACAAAGAACGGGGCGTCGTGTTGTGCCATCCATTTCAGGGCTTTCCCGACCATTCCCGGTTGCGTCAGTGGGCGGGCATGGCTGGGTGTGATCAGGCCACAATTGCCGAAAGAGCTCCCGTGTCCGACACTGGCTTTTTCGACGATCGCGACGCTGCGACCGGCACGCGACAGGTAGTAGGCACAACACAAGCCAATGACTCCGGCGCCCACAACGATGACGTCGGGATTCCTGTTCACGCGTTCAGAATCTCAGGCGATCGGCTTTGCGTTCGAGGTCGATGAGCTCTGCCTCCAGCCGGCCGTACTCGCGTTCCAGGCCGCGTAGTTCGCTGACCAGCTGACGACGATCGGATGACGGGAGTTCGTCGTGTGCCAGTTGCTCCGTAATTTCGTCGATCTGGTTCTGGTGGTGCTGAAGTGTGTGTTCAACTTTGTAGATATCGTTTCCGAGCGCGTACCCGGTCAAGAAGTCAGCTTCCATTTCGGTCGGACAGACGGTTGGGTCAGGAACCCCGGTCCGGCCGACCGCAAGTCCCTTGCTGACGGTGCAGTATTCCTTCAGACCGTCGCGACGTCCGGCTTTGTAGCGCTCGACGTCTGGCGTGATGTCATACTGCGCACAGGCTTTGCGATGCGCGCCAACCCGTTCCGGCGTTTGTCCCCGGATACCGTCTTCGTAACCGA
>JAZFZN010000082.1:0-2547 GCA_036475515.1 Gammaproteobacteria bacterium | reverse complement strand
GATGTTGCCGAAGATCCGGTTTGGCGTCGCCTGCAGGAAAGCCGCGTCGAAGTTGCCGGTGATCACGCCGAGCAATGCAAACACCAGTGCGACGCCGGACAGTGTAAAGGCGACCGGAAAACCGGCCAGCAATACGACTATCACGGCGACGAACAGGAGCAAGGCCATCATGATTGGTCGTCGCTCGAAGACGTCGTTTTCGATGACAACACGTCGAGTTTTGCGACGGCGATTGCAAACCCCTGCAGGATCAACAACACCGCCATCACCGGCATGATGCTCTTCAGCAGAAATACACCCGGTAGGCCACCGGCTTCGCGCGACGCCTCACGAACGCGCCATGAGTCGACGACGAAATCCCAACTCGTTATCAGGATGAACATACAGATCGGAAGCAGAAGAAAAACGATGCCGGCGAGATCGACGAGCGCCTGTCGACGTGATCCTGCTTCGCGATAGAAGATATCGACCCGCACGTGGCCGTCGTGTGCGAACGTATAGCTCGCGCCCAGCATGAACACCAGCGAATACATCCATGTCACGGATTCCTGCATCCAGATCCAGCCGGTGTCGAACCCGTAACGCAATACGACGACGAGTACCGTTACGACGACCATGGCCAGCGTCAGCCATGAGACGGCCCGACCAATGCGATCGTTGAGACCGTTCGCCGCGCGTGCGAACTTGTGTATCAGATCTTGTTGCATCGGCTGCGGACGGTAACATACCAAGCAATCGAAGCGTTGTAACGCCGAAACCGACAACAGGGTCAGCGGCGGGGTCGTGCCTCTCACTCAAACTCGGTTTGCTTCGAGCAAGGAACTGCCACAGCAGAGCAGAGATTGAGTGAGGGGCGTTCCCCGCCACTAAACCCTCGTACTAGAGATCGAGCATCACTCGTTGTTCTTCCCGTGACAGTTCAAATCCGCGGCCGCCGTAGTGCTTGAAGATCGCATCGAGCACGGAGTCCGCGTCGTCGGCGATCGTCATCAGATCCATGTCCTCAGGCGAAATCGCGCCCTCTGCAGCCAGCGTGTCCCGAAACCAGTCGATCATGCCGGACCAGAACGGCCTGTGTACGAGGACCACCGGAATCCGCCGCGTTTTCCTGGTCTGGATCAGGGTCAGGATTTCCATGGTTTCGTCGAGCGTGCCAAAACCACCGGGCATCACGACGTAGGCAGAGGCGTACTTGACGAACATCACCTTGCGAGAAAAGAAATGCCGGAAATGCAGCGAGATGTCCTGGTACTTGTTGCCAGTCGGCTCCATCGGCAGATCGATGTTCAATCCGATGGAAGGCGACCGTCCCTCGAATCCGCCCTTGTTCGCGGCTTCCATCAAGCCCGGTCCGCCACCGGTAACGACGGAGAACCCGGCGTCCGAAACGGCGCGCGCCGTGTCCTCGGTCAGCTTGTAATACTCATGATCCGGTCCGAAACATGCGGAACCAAACACGCTGACCGATGGCTTGATCGAGGAAAGCTGTTCATAACCCTCGACAAACTCGGCCATGATCTGAAAGATCTTCCACGACTCGCGGGTCAATACCGTGTCGTCGACCGGATGTCGTTCCTTGCTGTGAATCACATCGCGTATAGTCATTGCTGCAAGCGCCTCAGAAACACCGTCATTTCCTTCTCGGCCTGTTTGTCACCCTTCCCGCGGGCGACTTCGATGCCGCGTTGATACACCTCACCTGCCTCATCGCATTCTCCGGAATCGACCAGTGCGCGACCGAGTTCTTTCCACGCCGCTGAATAGTCCGGTTGTTGTTCGACTGCGGACCTCAGTTGTTGGGCAGCTTTTTCGGGCTGGCCGGCTTTGCGGTAGGCGGTCCCGAGTGAGAATCGCAACAAAGCCGTGTCCTGGCCCGCGGCGAGCATTTTCTCCAAGCGCTCGATGAGGCTCATCGCCGCAGTATATCAACCACGGCTCCGGTTCGATCTAGATCTCGCTGCCCTTTCTGATGACGTCATTGTAGGTCGACGAACCAGCGTCGCCTGCATCACCAAACCGCAACGCACCTGAAGAAAAGGTCGTGCCATAGGTGATGACGAGTGTGATGGTTTGCGCGAGACCGGACAGGAACTCGTCTTCGTCGAGCGGCGAGAGCGGATGAATAAAGGTGCTCCAGACGACACGGTCCGCGATCGCATAGCGGGCATCCAAAGCGGTTTCGTAGTTGGCCTGCAACAGACGATAGATGTGTTCGAGGTCGAGTTCATTGGCGCTCGCGACGGGTGCGATGATGCGCATCCGGTCGTGATGCTCGTCGGTCACGACAAACAATGGCGTCTCTTCATAGCTCAGACGCCAGACATTGTTCTCGCGTGTGGCGCCCGCATCGACACGCCGGATCAGCCGGTCGAGCTCCGCCAAAGTCATCGCACCCGGATTCTCCACCTCCGCCGGTTCCGTTTCCGACTGCCCGGGTTCCGGGTCCTGGGTGGAACAGGCCATAGCAAGCAGTGCGGATGACACCAGCACTACCACCAACCGACTTGTATCAAATGTCATCATTCGCCTATCTCTGCCAGAACGTCG
>JAZFZN010000081.1:0-4016 GCA_036475515.1 Gammaproteobacteria bacterium | reverse complement strand
CCCAGCCCATGGCGATTGCACTCTCGAGCTTCTTTTAAAATCCCATGAACGGGCACATGCCCAGAAACATCACCAGCACGAAGTTGTTGACCAGAACCGTGCTGATCAGGATTAGTGCCAGTTCTTTCATGCCTGACCGTCTATGTCACACGCATGCCGGGTTCGGCGCCATCATCCGGCTGGATCAGATACAGGGTGTCGCCGTCTCCTGCGCACAACACCATTCCTTCTGACACACCGAATCGCATCTTCTTCGGTTTCAGGTTTGCCACAACGACCGTCATGCGGCCGACGAGTTGTTCGGGATCGTATGCCGACCGGATTCCGGCGAAGACCTGTCTTTGACTGTCGCCGAGATCGACGGTCAACTGCAGGAGCTTGTCCGCGCCGTCGACATAGTTCGCTTCCAGGATTCGGGCCGCACGCAGATCCAGTTTGGCGAAATCACCGTAGTCGATCTGGCCTGGTTCGTTTTCACTGGCGACCTCGGCATCGCCTTCCCGCGATGCTTCGACCATACGTTCGACCTGATCAGAATCAATTCTCGACATGAGTGGTTCATACCCCGAGATCTGGCCGCCGAGCAGAGGTATTGCGGTATCCGCCCAACGAAGCGGTCCGACGCCAAGGAAACCCTCCGCTTTTTCGGCGAGTTGTGGCAGGATCGGTTTGAGAAAAATCAGCAGGAGGCGGAACAGATTCAACCCTTGCGTGGACACGAGTTGCACTTCCGGCAGCGTCTTATCGTCCCGTGCCAGGACCCAGGGTTTCTTTTCATCAATGTATTGATTGGCGCGATCGGCGAGTTGCATGATCTCGCGCAGTGCACGGTTGTAGTTCCGGCCATCGTAGTGTGTTGCAACCGATTCCCCGGCTCGTACGAACTCGTCGTAGAGTTCCCGGTTCTCCAGTGTATCGGCCAACTGGCCATCGAATCTCTTGTTGATAAACCCCGCGCACCGGCTCGCGATGTTGACGAATTTTCCGACGAGATCTGAGTTGACCCGTTGCACAAAGTCAGACAGGTTCAAATTGATGTCGTCGATACTCGGGCCGAGCTTTGCCGCGTAGTAGTAGCGCAGACACTCCGCTCCCAGGTGATCCAGATAGCAACGTGCGGTGATGTAAGTCCCACGCCTTTTCGACATCTTGAGTCCATCGACGGTCAGAAAACCGTGCGGGAATATCGAAGTCGGTGTGCGATAGCCGGAGCCGTGCAACACAGCGGGCCAGAACAACGCATGAAAGTAAATGATGTCTTTCCCGATAAAATGGTATAGCTCGATTTCACTGTCGGGCTTCAGATAATCGTCGAAGTCGAGGTCCTCGCGTCGTTCACACAGGTTTCTGAAGCTCGCAAGATAGCCGATGGGGGCATCAAACCAGACGTAGAAGTACTTTCCGGGTGCACCCGGGATCTCGAAACCGAAGTAGGGTTCGTCGCGGGAAATGTCCCAGTCGTTGAGACCGGCGTCGAACCATTCGCGCAGTTTGGACACTGCCGCGGGATGCAGACGTCCGGAATCGATCCACTTCGACAACATTTCCGAAAAGTCACCGAGTCGGAAAAAGAAATGTTCGGATTCGCGTTGTACTGGTTTTGTACCCGACAGTACGGAGACCGGATCGAGCAGTTCTGCGGGTGAATAGGTCGCGCCACAGTTTTCGCAACTGTCTCCGTATTGATCCGGTGTTCGACACCTGGGGCAGGTGCCGCGGACGTAGCGATCCGGCAGGAACAGCTGCTCCTGCTCGTCGAAAGCCTGCTGGATCGTGCGGTTTTCGATGTGACCGGCTGCTCTCAAACGTTGATACATAGACTCAGTCAGTTCGCGGTTTTCCGGCGAATGCGTCGTGTAGAAATTGTCGAACTCGATGGAAAAATCTGCGAAATCGCGCCGGTGTTCGGTCGCCATACGGTCGATCAGTTCTTCGGGCGCGATGTCGAGTTCACGTGCCTTCAACATGACCGGCGTGCCGTGTGTGTCTTCGGCACAGACATAGACGCAATCGTTTCCGGCCAGCTTCTGAAAACGGACCCAGATATCGGTCTGGATGTACTCGACGAGATGACCGATGTGAATCGGCCCATTCGCGTAAGGCAACGCACTCGTGACGAGGATCCTTCGCGTCGTCATTCCCGGTCCCCCCAAGTGAGTCCGTTCGGTGTTTCCTACCGAGTCAGTGTTCAATTCAAAGGTGCAGTTACGGAAAAGCGCCTGAACGCCCCGTCCTTTGGAGCTTCAGACGCCGGCGTCAAGCACCGGATTATGCCACAGCGCTGAATCGTTGAACGCCGTTTCGGGCAGCTGTGCTCTCGGGTAGAATCGTGTGTACAGCACAACCCTTGAAAGATTGCCGCGGCATGATTTCTACTGAAACGAGGGAAGACGGCTGGCGCATCGTCGTGCTTGGCGCGGCGGGCTTCCTGCTGATCTTCGTGATGACAGCCTGGCGGTTGCCAGCGCGCATTGAGTCCGATCTGTCGGAACATGCTGGTGAAGTGCTCAGCGAAGCCGGCTTCGACGCGCTCGAACTCAGCGTCGATGGTCTGGATGTCGTACTCGAAGGCAGCGTAGCCACGATCGACGACCGCCGTCGGGCCGCACAGCTCGTCTCCGGCGTCTACGGTGTGCGAATCGTCGATAATCGACTGCAGACGGGTGCAACTGGGGGCGATCCACCAGTAGAGCCGTCGACGCAACAATGAGCTATCTCCTTGGACAGATATTTTTCTCGCTTGCCATAGCGACCGCAACGGGGGCGCTGATTGGATGGTTGCTGCGGAGCATTGGTCTTGCACGTCACCGCAACGAACTTGAATCGACCTGGCGGATGCGTGTTGCACGACGCGACGATATCTTGACCAAAGTTGCGAACGAACTGGCTGACACCAAAGCTGAACTGAACCGAGCGCGGGGCGGCGTCGATCCCGGTGAGCGTCAGAAAGAGCTGGCACGGGAGTTGCGCGGCACCAAGGAAAAACTCGTGGAACTTGCCTCGCTGCGGCAAAGCGAGAACACCTACCACGAAAAGAAACTACAAGCTCTTGAAGAACTAAATCGGCGCATGAACGACCGCCACGAGAACAGTGCCGAGTTGATCACGCAATTGAGGCGCGAGATATCGGAGCTGAAGCAGCTCATGGAATCGGAACAGGGCAGTACGCTGGAACTCGAGAGACTCCGCGGCGAAGCGGTATCGGATCGCAAGGACCTGGAAGCAGAAATCGAACGACTCAAGCCATTGTCGGAACTCGTGAAGAAACGCAATGAACAACTGGACCAGTTGCGCGAAGAGCTGGAGTCGTTGCGGTCACGCAGTCCATCGGGTACGCACCGGACGGTGACGGAAGAAGAGCCGGAATTCCAATCGGAACCGGAACCGCCGCCACCACCGGTCCGGGATGACCTCAAGAAGATCTACGGGATCGGCCCGGTGCTGGAGAGAAAACTCAACGGTCTGGGAATTACGACCTTTCGGCAGCTTGCGGTGCTGGACGACGACGAAATCGAGCGGGTTGCCGAGAGCATCGACAGTTTTCCGGACCGGATCTACCGCGATGGCTGGATCGATGCCGCGCGGCAACAACACCTGCAGAAGTACGGGGAACACGTCGACACCTGATCGCGTGCTGTGCACTCAGGACGGCTGGGCCTGATCCTCGCGTCGTGCCTCGAACATGGATTTGTTGAAGGCTTTTTCGTAGGCTTCCTGGGCAGTTATCTGCCCTCCATCAAGCAGTTTCTTGAGGGCGGTGTCCATTGTCTGCATACCGTACGCACGTCCGCCCTGCATCGCGTTTTCGAGTTGATCGATCTTGTCGTGCCGAATCAGGTTGGCAACTGCCGAGGTATTGACGAGTAGTTCGAGCGCGGCGACACGCCCTTTGCCGTCCGCGCGCTTGCAGAGTTGCTGTGAAACGACACCACGCAAAGAGGTCGACAACATCGTACGGATCTGAGCCTGCTTTTCGGCTGCGAACTGGTTGATCATGCGGTCCACGGTCGGTGCCG
>JAZFZN010000080.1:0-3902 GCA_036475515.1 Gammaproteobacteria bacterium | reverse complement strand
CGCGGAAAACGCCTGCACTGCGGTGTTCGGGCAGCACGTAGGCACTTTGAATCCACCAGAACACACCATTGCGCCAGTCGCTCCATTCGTAGGTGACGCTGATCTGCCCGACAACCTGGCCATCGATTTCAGCGAGCCAGTAGCGTCCTTTGCTGTGGTCGCAAAGCAATGCCTCGACACCGGCTTGCAGGCGGCTCATGTCGAGTGTACGCGCTTCGGATTCGCTCGCCAGTGCCGCGTTGAAGCGTGCGATGACAAGCGCGTCCTCGGGTCGGGCAGGGCGGATTTCGATACTCATGGGCCGAATTGTGCCGGAGACTGGGCTCCGTTAAAATGCGCGCCCGCGCGTGGGGCCGTAGCTCAGTTGGGAGAGCGTCGCGTTCGCAATGCGAAGGTCAGGGGTTCGACTCCCCTCGGCTCCACCATTCACGACCACTATCTTCCGAACAGTTCTCCGAAAAAGTCGTTTTCGTACCAGATGGGCTGTTCGTCGCGGTCGGCGATCTCGCGGCCGATCAGATAATTGAGCATTGCAAACTTCGCACCGGCCGCGTAGTCGATCGGCAATGACGCGTCGTCGGAAGGCATGTGGTAGTGGTTTTTCTGAAAGTCCATGATGATTTCTGCGCCGCCGTTTGCAAAACCGGTGGCGAGCATCACGGCCGGCACACCTTGTTGAACGAAACGGTAGTGGTCACTCCGGACGAATACGGCATATTGTGGAACCGGATCCGGTGACAGGGAGACACCGAGTTTTTCAGACGCTGAGCCGACTGTTTCTCCAAGCGTTGAGTGCTGCGCACCGAATGCGACGACATCGGTGAAGTCGTACAACAACATCGGCATGTCGAGGTTGATGTTGGCGACGATGTTGTCTATCGGTACGGTCGGGTGCTTCGCGAAATACTCCGCACCGATCAATCCCTTTTCCTCGGCCGTTAGTGCGAGAAACAAAACGGATCGACGTGGCGGGTTGCCACTCGCGACGAACACGCGCGCGGCCTCGATCATCGTCGCAATCCCGGCAGCGTTGTCCATCGCGCCGTTGTAGATCCCGTCACCGTCTGCCTCGGTGCCCGTTCCGTGGGCGTCGAGATGGGCAGTGAACACGACGTATTGGTCTTTCAACAGCGGATCACTGCCCTCGAGTACTGCGGCGACATTGGCACTCTCGAGGGTTTCGTGGCGCGTTGCCTGGCTTACCGTGATCCTGACCGCGAGCGGAAAGCCTTTCGGTTCACGGTCGTCCGCAGCGGCGTCTGCCCGGACTTGTTCATAGGATCGTTCGGCGCTTTCGAACAACACTGCGCCACCGGCCGGGCTCATCAGCGCTTCCACCTGCAAGTCCGGTGATTCGGAAAAAGCCTCACCGTCCTCGCCGATCCAGGTCATGCTGCTCCTGTGGAGGTTCAGCGTGACACGTCCGTAAGGTCGCACCGCCTCGAAGCCGGGTGAGTAAATCGTGATGGTCCCGAGTGCGCCATGTTCGTCCGCCACTCGGGCCTTGCTACGCGTCGAACTGTAATGGGCGCCTTCTTCACTCGGAAAGGACTTTGGAAAGCCGGTCATCATGACGACCACTTTCCCTTCCACGTCCAGTTCGGCGTAGTCATCGTGCCCGAACTCCGGAGCCACGATACCGTAACCGACGAACACTGCATCAGACCTGATCGTGCCTGTTTCGTGTCTGGGGTTCGCGCCAATGATGAAATCTTCAGGGTGTGACAAAGAATGAGATCCCTGTGAGTCTCGTACGATCAATTCAACACTTTCCGCAACACGATACGATGCACGCAGCGGCACATTCTGAAAATAAGTGTCGTTCTCGCCGGCGGGTTTCAAACCGAGTGCGCGAAACTGGCTGGCCACATACCTGGCAGCGATATCGTAGCCTTCGGTGCCCGCTTCACGGCCGGCGAGCACGTCGTCGGCGAGAAACTCGATGTGCGCTCGGATGGCATCCGGCCGGACAACCATTTCCGTTTGTTCAGTCTTGTCGCTAGCGGTCCCGTCAATCCTGTCCGGTACACAGGCGACGCTGACTATTCCTACGGCTGCGATGGCAGCCGCTCCACAGCCGTACTTCATCGTTTACTCCTTTGTGGGTGACCGGATTATTGACGAGATCGCCTCCGGTTCAAACCTGCCCATATGGCGGACCGCCCAGGTCGGCCTGATCACTGTCGGTTTTCTTTACGTATTGGTCTCGTTCCAGGTTCCCGATCGGGCTGCAGGCCCCGTAAATCAAGCACTAGATGCAGTTGGCACGAATCCTGCTTGGTACAGGGGGCGTTAAGGTCAGACCTTTTTGGTGTGGGCTTCTGAGACGCTCTTCCTGACTCCTCTGGCAGCGTCTCTCGACCGGAACCCCGTCTTCGGACGGGGTTCTTTTTGTCTGGACCAAAAAAAGCGGCGGCACCGAAGTGCCGCCGCTGTGTCGTCTTGCTTCAATCAAGGTGTGACGATGTTGAACCAGAACTCGAATGTATCGAGGTAGGACCTTACTATTCGTTCTTGGAATCTCGGGAGGGGGAATACTAGGACAGTGACCGCGGTCTACGACGCGATCGTTATCGGAGTCGGGGCCATGGGCTCCGCGACCTGCCACGAACTCGCAAAACGCGGGTGCAAAGTCTTGGGATTGGAGCAGTTCGGGATCCCGAACGAAAACGGTTCCAGCGGTGGAGAACCGCGGCTGATCCGGCTCGCATACTTCGAGCACCCGGACTACATCCCGTTGTTGCAGAAGACGTACCGATTGTGGGACGAGCTCAGCGAGCGAACCGGCGAGAAGCAGGTCACGCTGACCGGTGGTGTGTATCTGGGACCCGAGGACGGTGTACTCGTTTCCGGTGTTGTGAAGGCTGCCGAGAAATATCAGCTCGGTGTCGAACGACTGGATCGGGCGGAAGTTGTGCAACGCTGTGGACCGTTCGTTGTGCCGGAAGACTACACAGCGGTTTACGAAGCCGAAATGGGTTTCATCAGACCGCAAGAGGCCATTGCTGCTTTTGCAAAACTGGCGGTCGAGCACGGTGCCGTGTTGCATACGGAAGAGACGGTGACCGACTGGTCGGCGGATTGTTCCGGTGTTCGTGTTCGAACAAACCGCGACGAATACACGGCAGCAAAGCTTGTCTTTTGCGCAGGTGCATGGACTGCTCCACTGCTTTGCGATATCGGTGTCCGTCTCGAGGTCACGCGTCAGGTGATGTTCTGGGTATCACCAAAGACGAATCTGGAGACCTTCCGTTGTCCACCGTTTGGTTGCTGGGCAGTCGAAGAGGACGCGCCGGGCAGGGAAGGCGTGTATTACGGGTTCCCGATGCTCAGCGATCACACTGGGATGAAGCTCGGCTGTCATGAACCCGGATCGTCGACTTCTCCTGAGGCACTACAGAGAACGGTAACCGACAGCGATGAACACACGGTGCGTGCCACACTCGAGCGCTTCCTGCCCGGTGCCAACGGACCCTTAGTGTCGGCGAAGGTCTGCATGTACACCTTGTCACCGGACGAGCACTTCATCGTTGATAAATATCCGCTGCACGAAAACGTAGTCATCGCCTGTGGATTCAGTGGTCACGGGTTTAAGTTCGCACCGGTAGTCGGCGAAGCTCTTGCCGATCTCGCGTTGAACGGTGAGAGTAAATTGCCGATTGGTTTTCTCAGGCTGAATCGATTTCGATGATGCCGGTGGGTAACGCGAGTGCTACAGTACGGCGGCTCGAGGCCCCAGTAGCTCAGCAGGATAGAGCGGCGGTTTCCTAAACCGTAGGTCCCAGGTTCGAATCCTGGTCGGGGCACCAAATTAGGTTCCGAGACATTCCGAAGATGTCCACTCCGCCCCATAAATCCGTTCCGACCGTTCGATGACACCGTGGCGCGGATGTGTGCCGCGG
>JAZFZN010000079.1:0-4036 GCA_036475515.1 Gammaproteobacteria bacterium | reverse complement strand
TCGGCCAGTGCTGATGTCCCTGATGCTGGTTGGCGGTTTGGCCGCCGGGATCGCGCTGGCTTTGTTTCTTTCGCAGGTCCATCCGGTATTTTCCGATCGACGTCAGCTGCGAGCGGTGACCGGGTTGCCGGTCCTCGGGACAATTCACTTGATTACCACCGCCGCGGAACGCGCCAGACGCAGAGTAGCGCTCGGCAGCTTCGCACTCGGTTTTGCCAGTCTGATTGGTGCTTTAGCAGTTGCGGTGATGTTTGCCGGCAGCGGTGCCCGGTTTCTGCAGCAACTTGTTGGTTGAGTGAAGGACGCACAAGAAAATGAGCATAGTCGAAAAAGCCATCGACAAGCTGCAGAGCACGCAGCCTTCGAAGCCGACCCATCGGCCGGCCAAAGCCGGAAAAGGGAAACGACCACGCGCGCGGACCGATGCCAACACGCTTGTAATCGACGAAGAGCGTCTGCAAGCCGCCGGCGTTCTGCCACCAAAGGAACAACGGCACCGAACAGACAACGAGTTTCGCAGCATCAAAAGGCCGATTCTGGCGCATGCCTTCGGGAAAGGTGGCACGTCGGTTCCGGACGGGAATCTCGTCATGGTCGCCAGTTGTCTCCCCGGAGAGGGCAAGACATTTGCAGCGATCAACCTTGCGTTGAGCGTGGCAATGGAACGCGACCGGACTGTGCTCGTCGTCGATGCCGACATCCCGAAACCGCGGCTCAAGCGCATTTTTGATCTGGAAGAAGCCCGCGGTCTCACCGATCTGCTGCTGGATGAAAGTCTGAGTGTTGCCGATGTTCTCGTGCACACGAGCATCCCGAACCTCAAACTGATCCCGTCCGGGCAGTTTCATCACCATGCGACGGAGTTGCTGGCGAGCGAACGCATGGAATACGTGGTACGCGAGATCGGTCATCGTTATCCTGACCGTCTCGTTGTCTTCGATTCACCGCCACTGCTGGGAACAGCAGAAGCTCAGGTTCTAGCGCAGTTGATGGGCCAGATCGTGCTGGTCGTCGAGGCCGACCGTACTTCCCAAAGGGCTGTCCATGACGCGATGGAAATGCTGGACGGCCAGGGGGCCGTCAACCTTGTGCTTAACAAATGTCGAACAAGCCGTTCCGACTACTATGCCAGCTATTACGGCGACTACCAGGAGAAACGCGACAATGAGGAATAACGGAATTCCATGTCCACTCATTGTTTGCGCGATCGGCCTGTGCTTTTCGCATGGGGCAGTCGCCGCGGTTTGGGATTTCGCACCACGGATCTATGCTGCACAGACCTACACGAACAACATACAGCTGACGACAGATCAATTCGCTGAAGATGAGTGGGTAACGACTATCGCTCCCGGGATCACATTGAATGGAGTCGGAGACCGGTGGAACACGTATCTTGACTACGAAGTGCAGGGACTGCTCTTCTGGCGCGATGAAGATCGGAACAATGTGTTTCAGGTCATGACGGGGGGTACGGAAGTCGAAGCGATCCGTGAACGATTCTGGATCAGTGCTTCAGCCGTGAACTCCCAAGTTGTTATCGATCCAACACAGCCGTTCGCGAGCGACAATATTTTCAGTGAGATCAACCGTACAGACGCGTTTCGATTTGAAGTCAGTCCAAACTGGATACAGCCCATTGGACGACTCACAGAATTTGAGTTGCAGTATTGGTATTACCTCATCGACTTCGAGGACGACGAGATCATCGCATCCCAAACCGGTACCGGAGATACCGAGAGCAACCGGGCACGCGCAAGCTATGGAAGCTCGGATGAAGCGGGTCGGTTCGGTTGGTCGATGTTCTACGACTACGAAACGATCAACTATCAGGCTCGAATCTTCGATGTCACGTTCGAAGAAGCAGCCGTCGAACTGAACTACGAGGTCGGGGCAAGCACGCAGATCTTCGGAACGTATGGTGCAGAGTCGGACTTTTCCACCCCGACAGGCGTTCATGACGGGGGCCTGGATGCGGAACGCTGGTCTGTCGGAGTCCGCTATCGCCCGAATGACAGGAACTCGATTGAAGTGAGCACCGGAGAACGATTCTTTGGAACGACGTACGGTGCTAACTGGACCTACGGCGGCACGCATCTGACACTGATAGCGGACTATCGTGAGGGTCCGACAACCTACAGTCGTGAGCAGTTTCAGAGCGCGAATCCTGAGTCGATAGACGATATTCCGATTGGCGATCTTCCGGCGATCTCGCCGCTTGTCTTTCTTTCTCAACGAGCAACGTTCGACATCAACTACACATGGACCGAATCGTCGATTTACGCAAACTACTTTGACGAAAGACGGGACTTTGTGGACACCCGCCAGGACGACCACACGATGATCTATGGTGCGGGTTGGGACTGGCGGTTCACACCGAGGACGACGCTTTCCTTGTCGGGCAGTGTCTGGAACATCGACGGCGCGAATCTGAGTCAAGGTCAGGCCAACGATCGCGTGAGCGTCCAACTCGGACTGTCGACGTTTCTGAACCCTCGTTCGTCACTGGGATTCATCGTTCGCAACTTGCAACAGGACGTGACCAATATCGGCACCGCCGAAATAGAGGCCCTCTCGGTGCAGGTTTCGTTTACTCACACATTCAATTGACCGCGCATGTACCTCGATTTCTACAAGCTATCCAGCAAGCCGTTTCAGCTCACACCTGATCTGAATTTTCTGTTTCCGAGCAAGGGCCACAAGCGCGCGCTGGCTTATCTGCATTACGGTCTCGAGCAACGAGAAGGATTTGTTGTCATCACTGGCGACGTCGGTACCGGCAAGACCATGCTGATCGAAGCCTTGGTCGTGGAGCTGGCAGACCAGAAAGTTGCGACGACACGCGTAGAAGGTGCGAACCTCGGTGCGGAGAGTTTGATTTCCACGGTCAGCGCTGCGTTTGGACGCAAGTTCGAAGGCCGTGGCAAGGTTGCGCTACTCGAAGACCTGCGCGAGTGTCTGCTCAATTCGCAGCAGTATCTCGATAGCGTGCTGTTGATCGTCGATGAAGCCCAGACGCTGACACCGGCGGCACTGGAAGAACTCCGGATTCTTTCGAACCTGCAGTCGAATGGGCGCGCGTTGATTCAGATCTTTCTCGTCGGCCAGATGGAACTGATGCGAACGCTCACTTCACAAGCGATGGAGCAGCTGCGTCAACGTGTGATCGCGTCCTACAAGCTGGAACCGTTGTCGGTTGCAGAGACGAATGAATACATCACGTATCGACTTCGTGCGGCGGGTTGGGACGACGATCCGAAGTTTTCCGAAGAAGTCCTGGCTGAGATCCACAAGTGTTCAAAAGGGATTCCAAGGAAAATCAACCTGCTGATGGACCGGATGCTCGTTTACGGTTTTCTCGAAGAACTCCACGAGTTGCAACCTGATCACATCGGTGCTGTGTTGAAGGAAATAGGCCAGGAGCTGGCCGGCGACCTGGGCGGAATACCGCGATCGATGCGAGCGAAGAAGACACCTGCGCAGCGTGTCGAACACAGGCTCTCGGCGATCGAACGCATGTTGGGTAAGCTGACCGCGGATGAATCTCCCGATCAGAACTGATTCCCGGCACCCATCTTCCTGTCATGACGGCGGTCCCGCGAGAAACCCAACGCCGCAAATGAGCACCCCCGGATACATCGACGAACACAGTCACCTGGCCGTCAGCGGCGCCATCAACGCGATGACCGTCGACGTCGAGGACTATTTCCAAGTCTCGGCGTTCGAACCGTACGTCGGGAAGGACAGTTGGTCCGACTACCCGGATCGGGTCGTCGCCAATACCCAACGCGTGCTCGCACTGTTCGATGAAAACTCTGTTTGCGCTACGTTTTTCGTGCTGGGCTGGGTCGCCGAGCGCCACCCCGATCTCGTCAGATCAATCGTTGCCGGGGGTCACGAAGTCGCCAGCCACGGGATGCAGCACACACGGGTCACTCAACAGGAGCGGGCCGAGTTCCGTTCGGACATCGACCGCAGCAAGAAACTGCTCGAGGACGTTTCCGGACAAGCCGTGCGGGGCTACCGTGCGGCCAGTTAC
>JAZFZN010000078.1:0-3548 GCA_036475515.1 Gammaproteobacteria bacterium | reverse complement strand
GCGTGCTCGCACTGTTCGATGAAAACTATGTGCGCGCTACGTTTTTCGTGCTGGGCTGGGTCGCTGAGCGTCACCCCGATCTCGTCAGATCAATCGTTGCCGGGGGTCACGAAGTCGCCAGCCACGGGATGCAGCACACACGGGTCACCCAACAGGAGCGGGCCGAGTTCCGTTCGGACATCGAGCGCAGCAAGAAACTGCTCGAGGACGTTTCCGGCCGAGCCGTGCGGGGCTACCGTGCGGCCAGTTACTCGATCGGCAGGGACAACCTCTGGGCGCACGACGAACTGACTGAAGCCGGTTACGTGTACAGTTCGAGCATCTACCCGATCCACCATGACTTGTACGGAATGCCGGAAGCCCCGCGTTTTGCATTCCGTTTTTCGCGCGACGGCATCCTCGAGGTGCCGATTACGACCGTTGCGTTCAACGGACGTAAATTTCCCTGTGGAGGCGGCGGCTACTTCCGCCTGTTGCCCTATCGGGTTTCAAAATGGGCGCTGGAAAGCGTGAACAAACGGGACAAGCAACCTGCGGTCTTCTACTTCCATCCCTGGGAGATCGACCCAGAACAACCACGGATCGCTGGTATCGATGCAAAAACACGATTCCGTCACTACCTGAATCTGAAACGAATGCACAAGCGACTTGCGCGTCTGGTCAAGGATTTCAAGTGGGGCAGGATGGACGAGATCTTTCTTGGGCTTACTCAGTCGCGACACAAGGAGGTGGCGTTGTGAACGCAGAAACCGCGATAGCGACTACATCGGTCCCGCCTTCGGTCGTACGTATTCGACAGATGGATGAAGACACGACCGCCTGGGATTCATTTGTAACGGCTCATCCCGATGGCACTTTTTTTCATCGTGCCGGGTGGTGTGATGTACTCGAGAACGCATTCGGCCATCGCACACATTATCTATATGCAGAACGTGACGGTCATATCGCGGGTGTGTTGCCACTCGGTGAAATCCGTAGCCGTTTGTTCGGCAATTCGCTGATTTCGACGCCGTTCTGTGTCTATGGGGGTGTGCTCGCGACCGATGAACGCGCGCGCGACGCATTGCTGGAAGAAGCCAAAAAGCTCGCCGACGATCTCGGAGTCGACTATCTCGAAATGCGCGGTCGCGCACCGATCGGCGACTGGCCCGGCAAGGATCTGTACGTCACGTTCAGAAAAACCATCGATCCGGACCCGGAAACCAATCTGAAAGCGATTCCGAAGAAACAGCGTGCGATGGTTCGTAAAGGCATCAATGCGGGACTGGTCGGCGAAGTCAACAACGAGTTGTCGGGCTTCTACCGGATGTATTCGGAGAGCGTACGCAACCTCGGCACACCGGTATTTTCTTCTCGATATTTCAGTACCTTACGCGATGTTTTTCGTGAAGAATGTGAAATCATGACCGTGACACATGGCGGAATGCCCGTTGCTTCGGTGATGAGTTTCTACTTCCGCGATGAAGTGCTGCCGTATTACGGGGGTGGAACAACCGAAGCGCGTTCCTTGAAGGCCAATGACTTCATGTACTGGGAGCTGATGCGACGTGCCTGCGAACGCGGTGTTCGCGTGTTCGACTATGGACGCAGCAGGGTCGGCACCGGATCGTACCGATTCAAGAAACACTGGGGTTTCGAACCCGAACCGCTCTCGTATCAGTACCACCTGGTCAACGCGACGCAGCTGCCCGACCTTAGTCCCAACAATCCGAAGTACAGGTTGTTGATCGGCACTTGGCGGCGTTTGCCGTTGTGGTTGTCGCAACGCGTCGGTCCGTCGATCGCTCGAAATCTCGGGTGACAGTCATGCCCGGTGTTTTGTTTCTGGTTCACCGAATTCCTTACCCTCCAAACAAGGGGGACAAGATCCGCTCGTTCCATTTGCTCGAATTCCTGTCCCGGTCTTTTGACGTACATCTCGGTGCTTTCGTCGACGATCCGGACGACTGGCGACATGCCGATGCGCTCGATCGCTATTGTGCTTCCCGTTTTCTGCGGGAATTTCCGGGCAAACGTATCGGTCAGGCTTTGCGGGCGCTGTTACACGGCCGGGCACTGACACCCGAGTTCTACGCGGACCGGGAAATGGAGCGCTGGGTTTCGGAAACCCTCGCCGGTAAAGAGATCGATACGATCGTGGTTTATTCGTCTGCGATGGGGCGTTTCATTCCGCCCGATTGCAGCTTGCCTGTGGTCACTGATTTTGTCGATGTCGATTCGGACAAGTGGGCTCAGTACGCGCGGTCGGCACAGCAACCACTCAAGTGGTTGTACAGAAGAGAAGCTCGAACGCTTGCCGGCTGGGAGCGGGGGCTCGCTGATCGGTCCGTCGCTTCGGTATTCGTCACAGAACATGAGGCAGAGCTGTTCAGACAAATAGCACCTGCAGCACACGGGCGCATCCACGCTGTTGAGAACGGAGTCGATACCCAGTTCTTCGACCCGGCATTGTCGTTCGACTGTCCATATCCCGATAACGTCCCGATCTTCGTTTTCACCGGCGCAATGGACTACCAGGCGAATGTCGACGCGGTCGTCTGGTTTGCGACGGAAGTACATCCGCGTATCTGCGAACGCCATCCGGACGCGGGTTTCTGCATAGTGGGCGCAAACCCTGCGAAAGCAGTCCGTCGTCTGGGCGGTCACAATGGCATCACCGTGACCGGGCGCGTCGACGATGTCCGCCCTTATCTGCAGCACGCCCGCGCAGCGGTGGCTCCGCTGCGCATCGCAAGAGGCATTCAGAATAAAGTGCTCGAAGCAATGGCGATGGCACGCCCGGTACTCGCGACACGGGCCGCGATCGATGGTATCCCGCTTCCTGAACAGTTAGATGCGCTGATCAGCGAGCAGCCCGAAACGCTTGCGGTACTGGCAGGGGAAGTAATCAGTGGCGCGCACAGCACTACCGGTGCCAGCGGTCGCGAGTTCGTGCTGCGACATTATCGATGGGACCGCAATCTAGAGAAGTTTGGCGGGTTGTTGCCTGCGGCACAGCATCAGACCACGGTGCCGACCTCGGGAGCACCGGCGTCGTGAGTGCGAGAACAACCTTTCCTTCTGCGGCAGGGGCATCGGTTCTTGCCAATCCATGGTGGATCGCCGGAATCGCAGTTGTCGGTCTGTTCGCTGTACTGTTTCCGACGTACCGGTCGATGATCGAGATCTGGATGCGTTCCGATACGTTTGCGCACGGTTTTTTGATCGTACCGATCTGTATCTGGCTGGTCTGGCGTCAGCGCGACGAACTCGCTGACATAAACCCAAAGGTGGCGCCGATCGGCCTGCTTGCGGCAGCCCTTTTGTCCTTCGTCTGGCTGCTCGGCAACCTTGCAGACATTATCGTTGTACAACAACTGGCGGCGACCGTCCTGGTTCCGGCTGTTGTCTGGGCTGTACTCGGCACGGATGTGTTGCGCGTGCTGGCGTTTCCATTGGGCTATCTGATCTTTGCGGTGCCTTTTGGAGAGGTACTGATTCAACCGTTGATGGAGTTCACCGCGTCTTTCACGGTCAAGGCCGTGCAACTGACCGGCATACCCATCTAT
>JAZFZN010000077.1:0-6823 GCA_036475515.1 Gammaproteobacteria bacterium | reverse complement strand
AAATTGCCCGTACGCAGATGCGACTGATTGACCCTCCCCAGTGAAGAGATCATCCGGAATGCAAGCTGTTCGGCGGACATTTCCATCGAAAAAATCGCCGTCGGTACCTGATGACCGAATGCCGCGTTCTCGGCGATGTTCAGAGCCAGCGAGGTTTTGCCCATCGACGGACGTCCGGCAACGATAATCAGGTCGCCACTCTGTAGCCCGGCCGTTTTCCGGTCCAGCTCATTGAAACCGGTCGGAACACCGGTGACATCGCCTTCCGAACGGTGCAGAAAATCCAGACGGTCGATGGTCGCCGGAAGAATCTTCTTGAGCGGCACGAACCCGGCTCCACGGTCACCCTTCTCCGCGATCTTGAAAACCGCAGACTCAGCCAGATCAAGGATTTCCGCGGGTTGGCGACCTTCCGGATTCAGCGCATTTGATGCGATCTCGTTGCCCGCTTCGATGAGCTGCCGCAGCATCGACGTCTCATGCACGATCTCCGCATAGGCGCGCACGTTGGCGGCGCTCGGGGTGTTTTTCGCGAGCGAGGCCAGGTATGCCATACCGCCGGAGTTTTCGAGCTGATCGTCACGTTGCAACTGTTCGGATATAGTCACAACGTCGCAGGGCGCGTTGTGTTCGACAAGCGTACCAATTGCCGAAAACATCAACCGATGGTCCTGACGATAAAAGTCGGACTCATTCAAAACATCGGCAATCTTGTCCCACGCGGAATTGTCGAGCATCAGACCGCCGAGGACGGCCTGTTCAGCTTCGACAGAGTGTGGCGGAAGCCGCAACGCTTCCGTGCGTGTCGATACAGTTTGTGTGGTTGCAGCCTGCGGCATCAGCGTGGCAACTGTTCCAAGTCGGTCACTCAAACATAGCACAAACAAACGCGTTCGGTGTGTGCAAACGCAAACGTTTCTACACGTTTGTGTCAGGCGTCAGTTCGTGAACCTTCCTCTGCGATAACTTCGACTTTCAGCGACGCGTTGACGTCTGCATGCAGGTGCACTTCGATGTCGTATTCGCCCGCTACACGAATCGGGCCTGCGAGCATGCGAATCTCGCTGCGTTCCACGGTGACACCGACTTCTGCGCATTTGTCGGCAATGTCGATGGGTCCAACCGAACCGAACAACTTGCCCTCTTCGCCGGCTCTTGCAGCAATCTGGATCGCACCGAGCTTTTCGATTTCCGCAGCACGCTCCTGCGCGGCGGTCATTTCGGCAGCCGCCAGGTTTTCGAGTTCGGCGCGCCGCGCCTCCAGCTCAGCCACGTTCTCCGGCGATGCCGGTTTGCCTTTACCCTGTGGTAACAGGTAGTTGCGCGCATAACCTGGCTTCACCCGTACGACATCACCGATATCGCCGAGGTTATCGACCTTTTCCATCAGGATGATTTCCATCGTTCTCATCGTCTTCTACTCCAAGGGGCCGCTCAGGCGCCCTGCAAGTGTTTCCTCAAATCCAGCCAATTGTCTATGAATCCGAAGCCGGCCAGCCCGACTGCCATTGGAAGCACCAGCGGTGTCGGCAACAGCAACAGCACGTAAGTGCCCACCAGCCAACCGCGTCCAAGGCGCCCGTGTGCACGCAACGCGTGCAGTACCGCGAGCCCCTGAAACAGGAAGGCCAGTATCAGCACGATGACGAGGTTCTCCAGCAGAACCCACCCTGTCACACCACTGAGCAGAAACACGACCGCTGCCACAACACCGACGACGAGCCCGAGCTTCACAACAGCGAATCGCTGTGTGAACGACTCGGAGATCAGCAGATCGTTCCACCATACTCCGAGCAATAGCCCCAGTGCAGCGAGCAACAACAACCCCCCGCCCAACAGGCCTGGCGCCCAAAGTGCCAACTCATCGGCAGCATCAGCGTGGATCTCGACACCAAGTTGCCGCCAGGCGGTCAACTGCGTTTCGACGAACGGTTGGAACACCGGACCCGGGTCGCCTGCAAGCAAAAACACGAGCAATACCAGCAACACGGTACCCAGCGTCAGTACCTGCAGGCACAACGACAACGAACGCCAGCGTCGGTACAAGGCCGCCAGGGCAATGACTGCGAACCACGTCAACACGAAGGCGATCGTGAACACGTCGAGCCCGCCGATCAGGGCGAACTGGACACCGGCAAACGCGATCGCCGCGACCGCCGCAACGAGCAGTCCTTCCTGCTCGCCACGCCGGATCGTTGCCAGTGCAACTGTCGCGACACTCGCGACTTCCAGGAACGGCAAAACCGCAAACAACACCGTGGCGAGAATCGCCCGGTGACGCGCACCAGTCAGCCATTCGGCAAACTGCCGCATCGGTGTCAGCGGCGGCGAGACAAACCGTCAGTGACGGTCTGTGTACGGCAACAGCGCCAGATAGCGTGCGCGTTTGACTGCGGTCGCCAGCTGTCGCTGATAGTGGGCCTTGGTTCCGGTAATACGGCTCGGAACGATCTTGCCCGTTTCGGTGACGTAGTTTTTCAGCAGCACGAGATCCTTGTAATCAATCTCCTCGATGCCTTCCGCCGTGAAGCGGCAATACTTTTTGCGTCGAAAAAAACGTGCCATGACTCGATAACCTCCAGATCAGGCGTTCTCGGCTTCGGCCGGTTCGGCCGGTTCCGCCGGTTCCGCGCTGTCGGCATCGGCGGGCACTTCTGCGTCCTCAGCGGGTTCGGCTTTCGCCACCCGCTTGGTTTCATACCGATCGGGTTTCCTCTCGTCCTTTTCTTCGGCGAGTTTGGCCATCGGCGACGGTTCGTTTATCGCTTTCTTGCGACCGATCACGAGATGACGCAACACCGCGTCATTGAATCGAAACGCACCGATCAGCTCATCGTGCGTCTCCTGGGAGACTTCGATGTTCATCAGCGCATAGTGGGCTTTGTGTACCTTGTTGATCGGGTATGTCAGCTGGCGGCGACCCCAATCTTCACTGCGGTGTACGCGACCGCCACCTGACTCGATCATGTGGTGGTAGCGCTCGAGCATGGCAGGCACCTGCTCGCTCTGGTCCGGATGGACCAGAAACACAACTTCATAATGTCTCACTTTTATGCTCCTTTCGGTTCCAGCCTCCCGAGGGGGAATACCCGCGGTGAAGCAAGGAGTCCGCCGATGTTACAGACCGCGGCGGGAGCGCGATACTACCGGGTACTTCGGTTCGAGTCCATAGCCCGGGCGTCCCGGCGAGCCCTGGATGGTACCGGCAAGGAGGATGCTTCCGGCTTCGGAACCCGGCGGGACCCCTAGTCTTTGGCGTCGGTATCGACCAGCTGATGAAACAGACTCGATTCGCGTTTGTAGAACCCTTCCGTATGAAACGAATCGGCCAGCTTGAAACACTCGTAGTCGAGGTGGTGGCAGAACTCGTGCAGGAAGGTGCGCAGAAACGTCCGGAACGCGACCACCTTGCGTCGCCGCGCGGTACGCATCCACAGCGTTATCGTGACCTCGCCTGCCTCGCCCTCGTAAAGGCCCTGCAGTTCACCGTAGTCGTCGTGGGGCCGCGCCGCCAGCACCTTGATTCTGGTCGCCGAAACCTTGAAACGTTCCGACATACCCGTCGCAAGCGACTGGCAGCTGGTCTGCGCACCTTTCTTGTCTTCGGCCACGAGCGCTTGGCGGAGATCCGCGACGCGGTTTTTCAACGGTTCGGCGTCGGGGAGACGCACGGCCGTAATCGCGTCGCTGCGGTCGTAGACCGCCTGATTCTTCCTGGACAGGCGGTAGTAGTAGTCAAAGACCATCGGGATTCAGGACACGCGGCGTTGGCGCGTCGCTTCGTACAAACAGATACCGGACGCGACCGCAACATTGAGACTTTCGACCGAACCGTACATCGGAATCGAAACGAGCAGATCGCAGTGTTCGCGTGTCAGACGTCGCAAGCCCTTTTGTTCAGCACCCATGACCAGTCCGACCGGTCGTGCGAGGTCGCTTTCATACAATGTCTGCGGCGCATCGTCCGACGTTCCGACCAGCCAGATGCCGCGTTCCTTAAGCACACGCAGGCAACGTGCGAGGTTGGCAACCCGAACGAACGGAACCGATTCAGCCGCACCCGAGGCGACCTTGCGTACCGCAGGTGTCAGACCCACCGCCCGGTCCTTCGGTGCGATAACTACATGCACACCGGCGCCGTCGGCGGCACGCAGACAAGCACCGAGGTTGTGGGGATCCTGGATCTGGTCGAGTACCAGCAACAACGGATCCCCGTCGACGCCGTCGAGCAGGGTTTCGAGCTGGTGTTCTGTGACGGCCGGTCTAGCGCGCACCAGAGCCGCGATCCCCTGGTGGCGTTCCTTGCCGACATGTTTCTCCAGCGTGCGTTCGGTTACCTGTTCGATCGCCAGACCCTGTGTCCGGGCATCGTCAAGCAACTGCAGGACCCGGACATTGGTTTCGCCCTTGCGCACCATCAGGGACAACACACGTTCGGGGCTCTGACTGAGCACTGCACCGACGGCGTGAACTCCAAAAACGAATTCGTCCCGAGTCATCGGCGTCGTTTTTCTTCGACTGGTTCGAAATCGATGTTGCGTTTGTTCATATCGACGTTGACACAACGCACACGGATCGGGTCACTGAGCCGGTACAGCGTACCACTGCGACGGCCACGCAGTTCGTGGCGCGTCGCGTCGAAATCATAGTAATCGTTGCGCAGGGTCGATACATGCACGAGCCCTTCGATGTGCAGCCCGGTCAGCTGGACGAACAGTCCGAAACCTGTAACACCGGTAATGAACGCATCGAACACTTTGCCGATGCGTTCGCGCATGTAATCGCATTTGAGCCAGTCGGTGGCATCGCGTGTTGCGTCGTCCGCGCGGCGTTCGGTCGACGAACAGTGTCGTCCCAGGCGTTCCATGTCGTTCTGGTTGTAGCAGAATTGTTCAGCACGACGACCGTCAAGGACATGCTTGATCCCACGGTGCGCGAGTAAATCCGGATAACGTCGGATCGGCGACGTGAAATGAGCATATTCGGACAACGCGAGTCCGAAATGACCGACGTTCTTCGGCTGATAGACGGCGCGTGCCAGTGAACGCAGCATGACGGTCTCGATCATCTCCACATCGGGACGATCCGCAATGCGCCGCATCAGGTTCGCGTAGTGCAGTGGATCCGGGTCTGGTGGCGGCGGCTTGACCCCGATCGACTCGAGAAACTCGCGCAACGCCTCGTAACGCTCTTCGTCCGGCCCGGCGTGCACACGATACAGGGTGGCTATGTGGTGACGTTGCAGAAACTTTGCGGCGCGTACGTTCGCAGCAATCATGCATTCTTCGATGATCCGGTGTGCATCGTTGCGTTCATAAGACAAAATGCGTTCGACGCGGCGGTTCTCACCGAGCAACAGCAAGGCCTGTGGCATATCGAATTCAATCGCACCACGTCGTTTGCGTCTTTTTGCAAACGCACGATACAACGCGTGCAGACGTTCGATATCTGCCAGCAGCGGTCCGAGCTTGTTGCGGGCTTTCTTGTCCTTGTCGACCAGTGCAGGCGCCACTTCGCCGTAGGTCAATCGTGCGGAGGAGCGGATCACCGCGTCGTAAAAACGCGAACGTGTGACCTTGCCGTCACGACGCACGAGCATCTCACAGACCAGTGACAGACGGTCGACGTCCGGTTTCAGAGAACACAAGCCGTTCGACAGTGCTTCGGGCAACATCGGAATCACGCGTCGTGTGAAGTACACCGACGTACCGCGTTTCTCGGCTTCCTCGTCCAGTTCCAATTCGGGTCGGACATAGTGTGCGACGTCAGCAATCGCGACATACAACCGCCAGCCGTTTTGCGTTTCTTCGCAGTAAACGGCATCGTCGAAATCCCGCGCATCGGCACCGTCGATGGTCACCAGCGGCAGGTCGCGCAGGTCGACGCGATCGCGCTTTGCCGATTCCGGTACGGAATCCCCAAACGCCTTCGCTTCACTCAAGGCAGCCTTCGGCCACCGGTGCGGCAGATCGTAAGCGCTGATCGCCATGTCGATCTCAACACCGGGCGTATTCTCGTCGCCGAGCACCCGACTGATGCGTCCGATGGGCTGCGTGTGGACGGTCGGCTGCTGCGTGATGCGTGCGACCACGTAGTCTCCGGATACGGCTTTGCCGGCTTTGTCTGGTGGTATGACGATGCGGTGCGACACCCGCGGGTTGTCCGGTCCGACGAATCCGAGACCCGCTTCATGCAGATAACGACCGACCAGCTCCCTGGTACAACGGTCCAGCACCTCAACGATCGATCCTTCGGGCCGGCCGCGATCGTCGTAGCCGCTGATACGCACCGCGACACGATCGCCGTGCATCACACCACGCATCTGGTGTGGCGACAAAAACACGTCCGGTCCTTCTTCATCGGGCAGCAAAAAACCAAACCCGTCTTTGTGCCCCTGAATCGTTCCGGTAACGAGTTGAATCTCGCGTGTCAGACAATAGTCACCACGGCGATTCCGAATCAGTTCACCGTCGCGCAGCATCGCTTTAAGCCGACGTTTCAGGGCATTAACATCCCGTTTGTCGGGCAACTCGAGGCGATCCGTCAGTTTGTCCAAACCGATCGGTCGACCATATCGGTCGAGGTATTTCAGCAAAAACCGGCGCGACGGGATGGGGTGTTCGTGTTTGGACGCCTCGGCTTGTGCATCCGGGTCTTCACGGACCCACCACGGTGCTTTCTTGTTCTTTTTCATGGATCAGTACGATAGCGGCAGCGCAGCGTACCACTGATTGACAGGCAGAATAGCGGAAAGTAAAGTCGCGCCCTCAACCGGTCGGGTGGCCGGTCATTCCCCCTGCCCAGGTGGCGGAATTGGTAGACG
>JAZFZN010000076.1:0-2750 GCA_036475515.1 Gammaproteobacteria bacterium | reverse complement strand
GCTTTGATGAGCTGTGGGTTGCGTGCACGACTGTCTTCGACACCGTCGAGAAAGCGGGTTGTCGAAGCACTGCGGCCGGACCAGACAAACAACAACTGCAATTCCGGTGGCAGTTCGAGTTGTTCGATCTGCGGTTTGTTCTCGTTGTTGACGCAATAGCCAATGACGCCCCCATATAGGCTCGCGGCGATATCGAGACCGCTACCACGACCGTCCTGGAAACGGCGGTGCGCATTCAGCAAAGTCATCAGCCAGGCATTCGGGTCCTGGCGTGGCAGCGAAACACCCGTGTATTCGGCCAGCGCCGACGCGAATGCGACCGTTAGGGCCGCACTGGAACCGAGTCCGAGTTTGTTCTTGTCACCACCGCTGCCGCGCTGGAAGAAATCCATCGTCACCAGTGTCGCCGTGAACGCCGGCGTTCCGGCCACACTCAGTATGCCCTGACGTACGAGTGACATCAGGATCTGGGCGACCAGACGGAAGTTCTGGCGAACGGCTGCGCTGACGTCGTGCCAATGCAGTGTGCCGTCGCGGTCCAGTGAAAACTTTGCGGCCTTCGAACTCACGTCCGGTGCGTGTACGGTGCACGAATCTTCGTCACCGGTTTCAAGCAACACCTCGGCGCGCCGGTTCGCGGCCATCACGAGCGCCGGGGCGCCATCGAGCACCGCGTATTCGCCCAGCAGAACAATTTTTCCCGGAGCCGATGCCGCGACTTTCATGATTCGTTCTCCGTGACAATACGTGCACCGTTGCCGAGGCTGCTCGACAGTACTTCGAGCACACCTGGAACGTCGGCGAGTACTTTGGCGACCCGTTCACCGGTTCCCGGCAGGCAGACCGCCTTGACCTGTGGTCCCGCATCGATTGTAAAAAACACACCGACACCGTCTTGGCGCAATTCGCGGATCCGGTGCAGGCACTCGACCGTCGCGCCGTTCCAGTAGACGAGTCCTGGGCGGGCCGACATCGCCACTCCGTGCATTTTCAGACAGGACAATTCACTGACCGACGCCAGGCGCTCAAAATCACGTTCGAGGACGGCGTCTCGCGCTTCGACCAGGTCGTCGTCGGAGCTTCCGACCCAGGCATCGTAGAAATCTGAAGTGGTGCGCGTCCGCTCCATACCTTCGGTCGAACCGACGCTCTTGCCTGCACGCGACGTGATGGCGACGAGCACCTCGAGTGGCCATTCGTCCGCGTCCAGCAACGGAGCGGCCACCGCTTCTTCGTCATCGATCGGTGGTTTGATCTCGACAAAACCACCGAATATTGAACGCGCTGCAGAACCAGAGGCACGGCGCGCGAGTCCGGAACGTTCGGCCGCCGAGAGATCCAGACCCAATGCCTGGCCCGCTGCAGTCACCAGCGCTGCAAAACCGGATGCCGATGATGCGAGCCCCGCGCCGGTCGGGAAGTTGTTTTCGGTTTCGACCCGTGCGCGTTCATCCCGACCCGCCCGCCGACGCAGGCCGTCGAGGCATTCCACGACCCGGCTCAGGCCGGCCGTGTCCGGAGCGCCGTTCATCAGCAATGAGTCGCGGTCAAGCGCGGCGTCGAAGTGGACACGAGTGCGTGTCCACAACGAATCGAGCGTGATTGACAGGGAACCGACCGCCGGCAGATTCGCCGCGGTGTCTCGTTTGCCCCAGTACTTGACCAGTGCAATGTTCGGTTGGGCCTGAGCCGTTGCTTCCATCAGACGTCCATTCCCGGGTCAGGCCGGGTGTCGCGGGCAATTATCCACTAATTGCCTTGAGAAAATAACCGCTTGCGAGTATGGCCCCGTACCGGGGGATCAGAAGTAGCCGTTGGCCCTGAACCAATCGACTGCGTCGCGGATTGCATCGCTGGCCGGGCGCGGCTCGTAGCCGAGTTCTGCCCGTGCACGTGCACTCGAGAAATACATCCGTTTCCTGGCGAGCCGAAGTCCGTCCAGCGTGACCCGTGGCGGTTTGCCGGTCGCGGACGCCCAGCGTTCCGACACCCATGCGACCGGGTACAGCAGCCCGTGTGGCAGCCGCACAGCCGGTGGTTTGCGTCCGGTGATGGCCGCGACCTCGGCAAAGATTTCCTTGAGCGACATGTCCTGCTGGCCAAGGATGTAGCGCCGTCCGGGTTTTCCGCAGTCCAGTGCCAGCAGGTGGCCGGTCGCTACGTCGTCGACATGTACGATATTCAAACCCGTATCGACGTAAGCCGGCATTCGTCCCGCCGCCGCATCCAGGATCATTTGGCCGGTCGGTGTCGGTTTGAGGTCTCTCGGGCCGACCGGCGCCGACGGGTTCACGATCGTCGCCGGTAGTTCCTCGTTCTCGACCAGATTTTTGATTTCTTCTTCGGCAAGGTATTTCGAACGTTTGTACGGCCCGATCATCTCGTCGAGACTCGTAGGCGTTTCTTCGTCAGCCGGCGAGCCGTCATCGTTAAGGCCGAGCGTTGCGACGCTGCTGGTATAGACAATGCGTTCGACACCTGCGTCCAGTGCCGCCAGCATCAGATTGCGTGTTCCATGGACGTTGATGCGGTAGGTTTCTTCCGGGTTTGGCACCCACAGCCGATAGTCCGCTGCGATGTGGAATAACGCGCTGCAACCATGGATCGCGCGACGCAAACTTGTTGTGTCTGCGAGATCACCCACGGCGATTTCGAGTTTCAGACCGTCGAGATTCGCGCGATCGCTTGCAGCGCGAACCAGAACGCGTACCTGGTGGCCACGGTCAAGCAGTTTTCGGGTAACCGCCGAT
>JAZFZN010000075.1:0-3966 GCA_036475515.1 Gammaproteobacteria bacterium | reverse complement strand
CGACGACTGTCACCGCTGATAAGGCTGTGCGCAATTAATGGTGGTAGTGCAAAGTTGTACACCATGTGGGCCTCATCGTGACCGTTGCCAAAGTAAGCGACGTTTTCGGGATGGGGGACGTTGGTCTCGGTTACCACTAATACATCGGAGCTGAGCTCTTCTACCGCGCCCCGGATTACCTTAATGAGCGCGTGGGTTTCGGGCAAGTTTGCGCTTAGCGTACCCGGCTCCTTCCAAAGATAGGTGACCGCGTCCAATCGCAACAGGCGCGTTCCCTTTCTGATCAGGAAAAACAGCACTTCAAGCACGGCAAGCAGGACTTCCGGGTTGCGGTAGTTCAGATCAACCTGGTCTGCGCTGAATGTCGTCCATACATACCGATCGCTGCCATCGGCGTCCTGAAAGCATGTCAGCAACGGTGACGTCCGGGGACGAACCACGTCTGACAGGTCTTCGGTCGGGTCACACTCGAAAAAAAACTCGGCGTACTCGCGGCGACCTGCGAGGAAACCACGAAACCACTCCGACTTGCTGGACATATGGTTGATGACGGCATCGGACATGAATCGACAGTCACCGGCCAGCTGTTCAATGTCACTCCAACCGCCGAGGTCTTGCCGGACGGCGTAGTAGTCGATGACAGCAAAGCCATCATCCGATGAGTACGGATGAAATGGCAGAACATGGACGAGATCGAAGACGCCGGTCAGATAATCCCGATGGAATCGGTGCAGAACCTGAAGCGGCGGTGTCTTGCCATCGGTCAATGTATCCCCGTAAGTAATGAGCAAAACATCACTTTCGCTCAGCTTTTTTTGCTTCGACTGGTCGAGCAGCTTGCGGTAGCTCGACAACAGCGCATCGACTCGCTCTGAAACGTCCGCGGCTACCTCTTCCGCGTAGATCAGCGAAAGATGCTGTGCCCATGGCCTGGTGTCTGATCCCGAGTGGTCACTCATCGAAACGAATCTCTGCACGGCCCCGATCGGCGTCGGGGCTTGGAAAAAGGGGCGCCTGTCCGGCGCCCCTTACGCTTTACGCGGTCCCTAGAAGTCGTAAGTGACTCTTAGCATCGCCCTTTGGGGAAGAATCGGGCGACCCACGAAAAACTGTGCGGGTTCGCCGGACTGAGCGTTGCCCTGACGCGGCGACCCTTCCGTGATGCCTTGCTCATCGGTGAGATTGAAGATAATCCCACTGACACGCAGCGTCTGACCGTCGTCCAATTCGATCGTGTAACCGGCCTCGAGGCGCACGAGGTCATAAGCGTCCAGCTCTACGGAGTTTGAGTCGTTTGCAAAGTTATCGCCATGATGGTTGTGGAACAGCGATGCATCAAAATTGCCGTACCGGAATCTCACACCCGTGTTCGCCATGAACGTCGGTTGCCTGCGCAGCTCGTTGCCGACGGTGGACGGATTGTCCTCGGCCTTCGTGAACTCATGGTCGCGTATCGTAACGTTGGCACTAATTGACAAGTAGTCGTTGATGTAATAGACGCCACTGGCTTCCAGTCCATAGGCCTCGGTCGACTGGCTGGAAACGACTTCGATCACCCCTCCCGGAACGTTCGGGTCGTTCTCGAAGTCGACATTTTGCCGGTCATCGAGCTCAGCATAGAACAAGGTGGCATTAACGTCGAAGTTATCCGTCTGATATTTCACACCCGCCTCGATGGTAGTGATAATTTCTCCTTCGTACGAGGCAAACCGGCCCTGATTGTCGAACGGAACGCTACGAATCTGCGGAAAGAAATAACCGCGAGAAATGTTGCCGAACAAGTTGATGCTGTCGTTGAGGCGGTACAGAGCTCCGGCGGATACCGCCCACTCCGTTGTGTCCAGCGTGTCGTTTATCAATGAGCCGTCTGTAAAGCTGACCTGCTCGAGCGAGTTATTTACCAGTGGATCGTTACCCATTATGAATGTACTGGTGTTGAACTGAGTGACTTCGCCGTCAAGGCGCTCGACACGAGCACCGACGTCGAAGGACCAGCGATCCATCTCGATTTGATCGGCGATATACAACGCCGTTCGCCGCGCGCTTCGGTCGCGAAAACCTGTCATACCGTTTGCGTTTGCCAATCCGTTCATTGTCCAGCGGAACTGGGCCGTCGGATCGGCCGACGCAACCAGAGTCCCGGTCGTGTCTTCCTCCACGCCCACGAGTGTCACATCGACGAGCAGTGGTGCATTACGGAAGTCCGCAAGGTATGTCGTTATGAAATTGAGGTCATCGGCCCGCGAGTTCGAGAAGAAGGCGCCGACCGTAATCGCATGCTCGGAACCGCCGAAGGTAGCATTTCTGCCGACACTGACTTCTCCTGAAAAGTCGGTTGCATCGCGCCAGCGATCCAGCGTCCTGTTGCCGAATACGAGATCACCACCCGCCAGAGCCTGCCCTGATTGCACATAGTTGAACTGGGCGGTAGCCGCGAATGCCGGATCAATCGCTCTGTTCGCGAGGTACTCCGCCTGTGTTTCCGGTGTGTTGGGACCGATGGCGTCACCGTCGAGAAACAAGTTGAACTGGTGATCGTAACGGGCGTATTTGACTTTCGCGTTCAGTGTCCAATCGGCCGTGAGATCCTTCTCCAGGACCGCAGCGATTGACGTGCCATCGGTAACAACGCCATCGCCAATCGGCGTCGTGAAACGACCATCGGGCGTGTCGTATGACAGGGCGGTGGCCTCGATCGTGTTCATCGTGAAGACTTCCGCACCGTCGTTGCCAGTGACGCGTTCGCGAGACCTGCCGCCTATTGGTAACGGCAGGAAGAACTGCACGCTGTCATCGATGGTCTGACCGTACAGCGTGATCGATCCGCTGCCATCGCTGAACTCGCGCCGCAGATTGCCACGCAGTTGGAAGCCTTGTGTGTCCAGACCGGAATCGAGCGGGCCCTCGTCGAACCGGTAGTAGCCAGAGAGAGCGTAGAACGTGTCCGAGTCGTCATCTCCGAGCGGGCCACTGAAAAAGTAGTCGCCACGGAAACGCCCTTCTTCGGCACCCTCGACTTGTAACGTGCCTTCATTTTCGGGACCGCCGGTTTTGCTGATGTAGTTGATGATACCGGCGACCGAGCCGGGTCCGAACAGGTTGGATACGCCGCCGCTTACGAACTCGGCACGTTCGATACCGAGGTCATTCCTGATGTAGACATCAAACGCTGACGAATTCAGGCCAAACGTTGAGAACGATGGTATGCCGTCATACAGCAACGGCGTGAACGAGAACTGGCCGCCCGATGGCAGAGCCCGATGGAAGGCGTTGGTCGCCACCTCGCCACCGCCGCCCTCGGCACTGAGGCCGGGCAGCTGCGTCAGGATGTCGGCCTGACTGGACGACGTAAATAATCGGATGTCCTCTTCCGAAAACTGCACTACCGACTGAGGCGTCTCGAACCCAGTACGGGCTGTTCCCGTACCGGTAACGACGATCTCTTCGATCGCTTCGTCGGCGTCGCCTTCCTGGGCGAAACCGAGCGCGGGCACGGCGACAAGCACCGCAACCGCCAACAACGGAATTAGTGGTCTGCGAAGTTTCATTGGATTACCCCCCATCACATTGTGATTGATGACTCGCACTCAGCGCGACGGCCCACAACATTCCGAAGTCCAGCAACTCGTGGATCGTCATGATGACCATTTTTGATGATCTTCTGCGTACAACCCTATTTTAGCTGATCTTTATGTAAAAAGAGGAAATTGGCGTAAATTGGGGCATGTACGTACTGTTGCACACGACTCCCAGAATATGTCGGCTTTGGGTCGTCAGCGGCCCCTCAGAACTCTACCATCCTAACCGCCGCTATTGAGGGGTGATCTCAACCGGTCGATGCAACACCTGCGTTAATCCTCTCTGCTGGGGTTTCGATCCCGCCGTGCCGCGTCAACTGGTGATAAACAGACGAGGAGGGTCTGCCAAACGCTCGCCCAGCCGACTTCAGCGCCCCTGCTCGCTTCC
>JAZFZN010000074.1:0-2662 GCA_036475515.1 Gammaproteobacteria bacterium | reverse complement strand
GGCGACATGTGTTTCGATGTTTACTGACCCGGCGTATGCCAGATCGGTGACGTATACGCACGTTCCTGCGAGGTCAGTTCGACTTCGTCTGACAGTTCGGAAGAAATCCCTGCGGGCACTGGGGTTTTTCGGGTGCTGACGAGCACCCGCGGGCCCCGTCGGCGCAGGATTCGTTGCGGCCGGGTTCGCTCACGTGTTATACGAAAACCGAGCCGCGACGCCGGTCTCGGGGGAACCGACGGGCGCGCTGGCCGCGTTATTACTCGCAACAAAAGGACAACGTGTTGCCACTGCTGCCCGACACGCACGCCATCGCCGTTATGGCCCTGACTGGGTTCGCGCTGTTTCTGTTCACACGCGACCGGATCCCGATCGAGACATCCAGTCTCGTCGTGCTGATCCTGCTGCTCGTCGGCTTCTTCGCATTCCCTTATCGCGAAGGTGGCGTGTCGTTGACCCCTGCCGATTTTCTGGCGGGTTTTGGCAACGAGGCGCTGGTCGCCGTGTGCGCGCTGATGATCATCGGCAAAGGCATCGAGGTCACGGGGGCGCTTCGACCGGTCACGAACTTTCTCGCCCTGCACTGGGGCCAACATCCGCAGCTGTCGTTGCTTCTGATATTGATCTTCGGCGCCCTCGTCAGTGCGTTTTTGAACAACACGCCAATCGTCGTCGTGATGATTCCGATTCTGATCGGTGTTGCACTGCGTGCCGAGTCGTCGCCTTCACACATTCTGATGCCGGTCGGGTTCGCAACCATCGCCGGTGGCATGGGCACGGTCATCGGTACTTCGACAAACCTGCTCGTCGTTTCCGTTGCGCACGACATGGGGCTCAGAGAATTCGGAATGTTTGACTTCGCGTTGCCAGCCATCATCGTCGGTTCTGCGGCAATCGCGTACCTGTGGTTGATCGCACCACGCCTCCTGCCGGACCGGGAAGTCTTGTTGTCGGATACCGCGCCGCGATTATTCGATGCGATTTTGCACATTTCGGAAGATTCTCTGGCTGTCGGACGAACTCTGTCCGACGTTCTCACGGTGACAGACAACAGAATGAAGATCAGTCGGATCGGACGCGGTGAAGGGCTTTCGGTGACACGTTTGCCGTCGGTCGTGATCCGGGAAGGCGACCGTCTCTTTGTTCGCGATTCACGCGAGAACCTGAAGGAATACGAACGACTGCTCGGCGCGACATTACACGACGTGTTGAGCCCCAGCCTGCCGATTGGAGACGACCACCCCTTGTCGGAAGGCAATCAACAGCTGGCAGAGATTGTCGTTACACCCGGTTCGATACTTGAAAACTGGACACTCCGCAAGGCACGGTTTGCGGAACGTTATCAATGCGTCATCCTGGCAATTCATCGCGCGCGAAACCCGTCTCAGACGATTGCGTCGGACCTCAAGGACGTCAAACTGCGCGCCGGAGACGTGCTGCTCGTGCAGGGGACGAGGGAGAATGTAGCGGAACTTCGAAGACGTGGGTCCATGCTGGTGCTCGACGGAACGATAAATCTTCCACGCGCGCGAAAGGCGCCACATGCGATGATCATAACGTTTCTCGTTGTGCTGGCCGCTGCGTTGGGCATCCTGCCGATCTCGGTAAGCGCGTTGATCGGCGTTGCGGCGATGTTGTTGTTCCGTGCAATGCACTGGCGCGACGTTGGCAGCGCTTTGAGCTATCCCGTAATCATGGTCATCGTCGTCAGCCTCGCGCTCGGTACTGCACTGACCGTCACCGGTGCATCCCAGTACGTTGCGGAACTCTACGTCCACGTGACGCTTGGGCTGCCCCCGAGGTATGTACTCAGCGGCCTGATCCTGCTGATGGCCATCATGACGAACATCGTGTCTAACAACGCAGCGGGCGTTATCGGCACCCCCATCGCCATCAGTATCGCCAACCAGCTAGGCGTTCATCCGGAAGCATTCGTACTCGCTGTTTTGTTTGGCGCGAACATGAGTTTTGCAACGCCGATCGGCTATCAGACCAACCTTCTTCTGATCGGGCCGGGTGGCTATAAGTTCTCAGACTTCCTGAGAGTCGGTGTTCCACTCGTGCTGCTGATGTGGATCGGCTTCTCGATCGTCCTGCCGATCCTCTACCCCCTGTAGACATTCAAGTCCGGGTGCGTGGAGTACCTGTCACCGTCGTCGCAGTACCACGTGACGCGTTGATCCTCAGACAGGACAACGTGTACCTCTTCAAAGTAACCGACGAGGGCACCGTTGAGCAGGTTGCGGTACGCACAGGTGTCGGCAACGGACGCATGATCGAGGTGCAGGGCGATGTTCGCCCCGGGGACCGGATCGTCGTGCGCGGTGGCGAACGGCTGCAACCGGGTCAGGCTGTCACGATCGCCAGCGACGGCTAGACCACTTGCGTTGAACCCCGGTCGCAAGGGCCCGAAAGCGCGTATATACTACGCGCCTTTTTCGGGACGATACGATGACTGACGTGACACTCGACGAATCACTCAAACACTTTTCCGACGGTCAGATGGACCCCGGCGACCTGTTCGCCGAGTTGTTGCGTGCCAACGTCTATGTACTGCTCGATCGTGAATGGAACAAGAAAGAACCGGCAAGCCCCGAGACACGCCTGCTGTTCGTCTCCGACGGCGAAAACTACGAGCAGGCGATGCTAGCGTTGTTCAGCA
>JAZFZN010000073.1:0-3584 GCA_036475515.1 Gammaproteobacteria bacterium | reverse complement strand
CGCAAATCGATGAAAATCACGCCACCGTGGTCGCGGCGGCGGTGCACCCAGCCGGCAACGGCGATCTCCTCGCCGATCAGAGACTCGTTGACTTGACCGCTGTAGTGACTGCGCATCCAGAAACCGTGCAAACGGGGTTCAAAAAAGGTGCGGAATGGTAAGGGCTGCGCCCCGACCACGCAAGCGCGCGCTAGGCCTCGGTCCGGGCCGAGAGTTCCACGGGTATCTCGTCGGCACGCCAGCTCGGCACGACCACCCCGAGCGAGATAATCAGGCGCATCGCCTCCTCAACCGACATGTCCAGGACGATCACGTCTTCAACCGGGACCATGATCAGAAACCCGGAAGTCGGATTCGGCGTGGTCGGGATAAATGCGCAAAGCACGTCGCGACTCGTGCGATGCTGAACCTCTCCCGGTCCGGTCGAGGTTTGAAATCCGATACTCCAAAGACCTTCGCGGGGATACTGAACCAGAAGGACTTTCTTGAACGACTGGCCGCTGCCGGAAAAAACCGTTTCGACGACCTGTTTTGCACTCGAATACACCGAACGGATCAACGGGATGCGCGCGAGAACGGACTCCCAAAAATGCAGGACCTTGCGTCCGAGCAGGTTTGTAAACAGAAGACCGGTCAGCAACAACACGATCAGGGTCAGAATGATGCCGAGTCCCGGAATATTGAACCCGAGCAGAGTCTCGGGGCGAAACTGCAGCGGAATCAGTTTCAGAGTCTGGTCGGCAAGATTGACCAGAAACCGCAGCACAAAAAATGTCACCGCCAGCGGTACCCAGATGAGCACACCCGCCACCAGATAACGTCTCAAACGCTTCATGCGTGTCGGTTGGTGAGTTGCCGGACTCATGTCGATTCCTTGTCTTTTTTCTCCGCCTTCTTTTCTTTTGGTTCGTCTTTTTTCCCGGACTTGTCCGAACTCTTGTCGCTCTTTCCGTCGTCAGCAACATTGCGTTTGTTTCCGCTCTTGAAATCCGTCTCGTACCAGCCGCCGCCTTTCAGACGAAACTGCGGTGCCGACAACAATTTCTTCAACGCGTGCTTGCCACAGGCCGGGCAATGCTGGAGCGGTGCTTCGTCAATCTTCTGCAACGCATCCAGCACGTGTCCGCACTCACGACATTCGTACTCGTAGATCGGCATCGATACCCCCTGATGCGCCCGATGATAAGCGAATTTCGGGTCGGCCATCCCCGAAATCAAAGTCCACTCCGCCCTTCTTAACCCCACGACGGGTTACCCCGCGTTGATAGTGGCAAGTCAACACGGAGATACGACAATGAGCATAATCCGCATCCTGCCCCTGGTGACACTGCTGGGTGCCTGGCAAAGCACCATCGCGGCACCAGCGTCGGAGGGCGACGCAATCACGATCTACTCGACATCGGCGCCCGGGGCAATCAGCCCGGACTACTACCGCCCGGTTGCCGGCCACCAGCCGAACTTCAATATTCCGGGCTATGCGGTGGTCCGTCACGATCGAATCATGAGTCTGCTTGAAGGTCGCAGCAGCCTGTTGTTCACCGATGTCGCTGCATTGATCGACCCCACGACGGTCGGATTCAAATCGCTGACCGACCCGGAACACACACGCGTCATCGAACAGAACTTCCAGTTCGACCTGGTCAACGCGTCAAAACTGATGGAAAAGTACATCGATCAGACGATCACGATCGACCAGGTACTTGGCGACGAAATCCGGGAGCTGGCGGGCACGCTGTTGTCTGTCGACGGTGGACTCGTATTACGCGATTCGGAAGGACGCATCCACGCCGTGCGCCACTACGCGAACGTCCGTTTCCCCGAACTGCCTGGCGGTCTGATCACACGTCCGACGCTGCAGTGGGACATCGACGCGCGTCGTGGCGGAACGCACCATACACGCGTCAGTTATCAGACCGGTGGCATGACCTGGTGGACGGACTACAACCTCGTATTCACTGAGGGCAAAACAGCCAACAGCGGCTGGCTCGACGTCGGCGCCTGGGTCAGTATCATCAACCGTTCCGGAGCTGGCTTCGAGAACGCTTCGTTGAAACTGATCGCTGGTGATGTTCACCGCGCCACAACACCCGGAGCTGCCTCAGGTGCGATGAAACGCCACGCTGCGATGGAAATGGCGATGGACCAGTCCGTGGCCGGTTTTGACGAGAAATCGTTTTTCGAATTTCACTTATACACGCTCGGTCGCCCGACCACACTGCCGAACAATTCGACCAAGCAGATCGAGCTGTTCCCGGTGGCGCGACGCGTCCCGGCCGAGAAGGTGATGGTCTACTACGGTTTGGCACCGACCTACTACGGCTTTTTCCCGGACCCCGTCACGGACCGCAACTACGGGACCCAGTCGAACAAGAAGGTCGACATCTACCTGAAGTTCAAAAACGACGAGCGTCACGGGCTCGGTGTCCCCCTGCCCGCGGGGCGCATGCGTGTTTCGAAAACCGATAGCGATGGTAGCCTCGAATTCATCGGGGAGGACGTCATCGACCACACACCGAAGCAAGAGGACATCCTGATCAAGCTCGGATCGGCCTTCGACATCGTCGGAGAGCGCAAACAGACCGATTTTCGCGTCGATGTCGGGGAACATTGGATCGAGGAGGAGATCGAAATCACGTTGAGGAACCACAAGGACGAGCCGGTGACGGTAGTCGTCAAGGAGAACCTGTACCGCTGGGTGAACTGGTCGCTGCTGAGCCACAGCCATCGGTACGAGAAAAAAGATGCGCGGACGATCCATTTCCCGGTTAGAATTGCCGCCGACGAAGAGGCGACGGTCCGCTATCGCGTACGTTACACGTGGTAGCCACGCCTGCCCCGCACGGACCGCTGGGGCACCGTCGCGACCCGCGGCCGCCCTCCCGGTGGCTCGACAAACAGAGAGGATGGACTCAATGCGAAAGCAGTGGACCCGTTCCACGGTGGTGCTCCTTTGCGCTTTGATTGCGGCCTGCTCAACGAACGATGAGGCGGAAAAGATCGCGTCCGTGCGGGTCATAAACGCATCGCCGGACAGCCCGGTGCTTGAATTCACCGTCGGCAATCTGGGCTTCAGGGCTCCCTTCCAGGTCGGCACGTCATTTTCGTCTGATTTTCCGGGTCAGCAGATGCTGAGCATCGAGACGACGGTTCAGGACAGCACGATGATTCTGATGCCGCCACTTGCGATCACGATTGAGGCGGATCACGTCTACAGCATTATCGCAGTGAACAACGTGGCAAACCTCGACGTTCTGATCAACGAAATCGACGTCCTGCCACCGGTAGCCAACATGTTTAGGATTGGCTTCACGCATGCGTCGAACATGACACCGACTGTCGAGGTATACATTACTGATCCCACCGCGGACTTGATCAATGAGACACCCGACGGAACCATCGGTTTCGGTGAACGAATTCAGCCATTTCTAATTCCTGCGGCTAATTACCGTATCCGGCTTGTCGATCCCTCGACTACCACGGTCATATACGACACCGGGGAAGTTGACGCCAGCAACACTGTAACAGCGAACTTCGGGCTGATTATCATTGACAACGTGAACGGGGTTTCACTGAGCGGCCCGGCT
>JAZFZN010000072.1:0-8439 GCA_036475515.1 Gammaproteobacteria bacterium | reverse complement strand
GAGATGGACGGAACAATAGTCTACACGTTGATAGAAGTGGTCGTGTACCTGCTGGCCGCCGTAGCGCTTGTGTGGGTACCACTGCAACTTGGCCGCATCGCGCAAGCGCTCGACCGCGTGGGCAAAGCACTCGAGAAGCGTTGAATTCGTCCGGCGCTGTTGACGCTCCCCGGGTCGGGCTCCATACTCCGCGGCCTTTTGGTTGACCCAAAGAAACGCGTAAGATCAGCGTTTTACGGCCCTAGAGAGAGTCTCGCGAGAATGCCGCAGATCACGCTGCCCGACGGCAGTCAGCGCAACTACGACAAATCGGTGTCGGTAGCCGACGTTGCCGCAGACATCGGCCCCGGTCTCGCGAAAGCGGCGTTGGCCGGCCGTGTCGATGGGCGGCTCGTCGATACCTCTTATCTGATTGAAAACGACGCGGAAGTCGCGATCGTCACCTGGAAGGATGACGGCGGGCTGGAGATCCTGCGTCACTCGACCGCGCATCTGCTGGCACACGCCGTAAAGGAACTGTTTCCGACGGCACAGGTGACGATCGGACCGGTCATCGAAGACGGTTTCTATTACGACTTCGCATTCGAACGTCCCTTCACACCGGAAGACCTCGAGGCCATCGAGAAGAAGATGACCGAACTGGCTGCTGCCGACTATCCGGTGGTCCGGCAGGTGATGCCACGCGATGAGGCCGTGGCCTTTTTCCGCAACACGGGTGAGGAATACAAAGCGGAGATCATCGAGGGCATCCCGGCCGACGAGGAGATCGGGCTCTATGGTCAAGACAGTTTCATTGATCTGTGCCGGGGTCCACACGTCCCGAGCACCGGCAAACTCGGCGCGTTCAAACTGACGAAGGTCGCCGGTGCGTACTGGCGTGGTGATTCGAAAAACGAGATGCTCCAGCGCATCTATGGGACCGCCTGGCCCGACAAGAAACAACTCAAGGCCTATCTGAAACGTCTCGAAGAAGCAGAAAAACGCGACCACCGCAGACTCGGAGAAAAACTCGGGCTGTTCAGCCTGCAGGAAGGCGCCGGCGGTGGGCTCGTGTTCTGGCATCCCAAGGGTGCCCGCATCCGGCGCGTCATCGAGGACTTCTGGTACGACCGTCACATCGAGGCCGGTTACGACCTGCTGAATACGCCCCACATCGCACTTGAAACACTGTGGGATACCTCCGGGCACACCGACTTCTACCGCGACTCGATGTACCGGCCGATGGAAGAGGACAACCAGCTCTATCAATTGAAACCGATGAACTGTCCTTTTCACATCCTGATATACAAGGACCAGTTGCGCTCCTATCGGGAACTGCCGATCCGCTGGGCCGAGCTCGGTACCGTATACCGGCACGAGATGTCCGGTGCGCTGCACGGTCTGATGCGCGTGCGCGGATTCACCCAGGACGACGCCCACATTTTCTGCCGGGAAGAACAGATCGAAGACGAAATCGCCGGTGTGCTGAATCTGACACTCGAGTTTCTCGATGCGTTCGGGTTCGAATCGTATGAGTTCTCCCTGTCCACGAAACCCCAACAAGCGGTCGGTTCGGAAGAAATCTGGGACAAAGCCACGAAAGCGCTGAAGGGCGCTCTGGACCGGAAAGGACTGCGCTATTCGCTCGACGAGGGCGAGGGTACGTTCTATGGACCAAAGATCGACGTCAAGATCGAGGATGCGATCGGCCGCAAATGGCAGTGCACCACGATTCAACTCGACTTCAACCTGCCGGAACGTTTCGACATGGAATACGTGGCCGAAGACGGCTCCCGCCAGCGCCCGATCATGATCCACCGTGCGATCCTCGGTTCGATGGAGCGGTTTTTTGGCGTGCTGATCGAGCACTACGCGGGCAGCTTCCCGCTGTGGCTGGCGCCGACGCAGGTCATGGTCATGAACATCACCGACCGTCAGGCAGCGTACGTCGCAGAGGTTGCGGAAATCCTGAAAAATCAGCGCTTTCGGGCAGAAACGGACTTGAGAAACGAAAAAATCGGCTTTAAAATCCGCAAACACACGATCCAACGTGTCCCGTACTTGGTGGTAATCGGGGACCGTGAGGTCGAAGCGAAGACCCTGGCCGTGCGCACGCGCAGCGGGGAAGACCTCGGCAACATGAGTGTTGATGAGTTTGTCGAGCGTCTCCGCGCAGAAATCGCGAGCCGCGGCCGTCATCTTTTGGAGGATAGAAAATCGCTGCCAACAAGCGGGTGAGGCGTAACGACGACATCATCGCGTCTCAAATCCGGCTGATCGACGCCGAGGGAAACCAGATGGGCGTCGTGTCCCGCGATGAAGCACTCGGGCACGCGCAGAGTGCGGGCCTCGACCTTGTCGAAGTTGCCCCGAAAGCAGACCCACCGGTCTGCCGGGTGATGGACTTCGGCAAGTATGTCTTTGAGCAGAAGAAGAAGCTTCAGGCGGGCAAGAAAAAACAGGTACGAATTCACTTGAAGGAAGTGAAGTTCCGCCCAGGGACGGAGCAAGCGGATTACCAGGTAAAACTGAGAAACCTGATCCGTTTTCTGGAACACGGTGACAAAGCCAAAGTCACGTTGCGTTTTCGCGGTCGTGAAATGGCCCATCAGGAATTGGGACGGCAGCTCCTCGAGCGGGTGCGCGATGATCTGGAAGAGATCAGCGTGGTCGAACAGTTCCCGAAGATGGAAGGTCGCCAGATGGTCATGGTGCTTGCACCGAAGAAGAAGTGACGACCGTTTAGGCTCGGTCATCCGCCCGGTCGCCAGTCTGAGGACGAGGCGGCGGGCCAAAAGGAGGAAAAATGCCAAAGTTGAAAACGAATCGCGGCGCCGCGAAGCGGTTCCGCCGCACGGCTAAGGGTGGCTTCAAACGTGGCCAGTCTCATCTCAACCACATCCTGACCAAGAAGAGTCCAAAGCGGAAACGCAAATTGCGACTCACCGAACAGGTCGCCAAAGCGGACGTCAAGAGCGTTCGTCGGATGCTGCCGTACAGCTAACGGGGAGATTGAGACATGGCGAGAGTAAAACGTGGCGTAGCGGCGAAAAGCCGCCATAAGAAAGTCCTCGACAAAGCGAAGGGCTACTACGGCGCACGGCGCAAGGTTTTTCGGGTTGCGAAGCAGGCGGTCACAAAGGCCGGCCAGTATGCGTATCGCGACCGTCGTAATCGTAAGCGGCAGTTCCGGGCACTATGGATCGTACGCATCAATGCGGCAGCCCGCGTCAACGGTCTGTCGTACAGCCGGTTGATCAATGGTCTGAAGAAAGCCGAGGTCGAGATCGACCGCAAGGTGCTGGCCGACATCGCCGTGCACGATCCGGCGGCGTTTACGGCGCTGGCGGACCAGGCCAAGACCAGCCTGACGAACTGAGTCGACATACACTCCACAGGGTGTCGGCAATGAACGAGGAGGGCGGCTTTGGTCGACCCTCCTTTTTTTGTTTGGGGATGACAACGGAGTCGACGGTTGCAGGATCTCGGGCAACTGATTGAAGACGCACAGCAAGCGATCGCAGCGAGCAAAGACCTGCCATCGCTCGATACCGTGCGCGTCCGCTATCTCGGCAAAAAAGGCGCGCTGACTGAGCAACTGAAGGGTCTCGGCAAGCTGCCCCCTGAAGACCGCCCGAAGGCGGGGCAGGCGATCAATCGTGCCAAGCAAAACGTGGCCGATGCGATCGAAACGCGCCATAACGAACTACGAAAGGCCGAACTGGAAGCGAAACTGGCCACAGAATCGGTCGATGTGACGTTACCCGGTCGGGGCCAGCACCAAGGTGGCCTGCACCCGATCACGCGCACGATGAATCGCATCGAAGCGATCTTCCGTGAAGGCGGTTTCGATGTCGTCGAAGGGCCCGAGATCGAGACCGACTACTACAACTTCGAGGCGCTAAACATACCGGAACACCATCCGGCGCGTGCGATGCACGACACCTTCTATTTCCCGGACGGGAAACTGTTGCGCACGCACACGTCGCCGTCGCAGATCCGCACGATGATGGAACGCAAACCACCGTTGCGCATCATCGCGCCGGGCCGTGTGTATCGTTGCGATTCCGACCCGACCCATTCCCCGATGTTCCACCAGGTCGAAGGACTCGTTGTCGACGAGAACATCACGCTGGCCAACCTGAAAGCAGTGTTGCATCAGTTCCTGAAGCGTTTCTTTGAAGCAGACATCGATATTCTGTTCCGTCCATCGTATTTCCCGTTCACGGAACCCTCGGCAGACGTGTTCATGCAATGGAAGGGCAGTTGGCTCGAGTTGATCGGTTGCGGCATGGTGCATCCGCAGGTGTTCGAAAACGTCGGTATCGATGCCGAACGCTATACCGGTTATGCATTCGGGATGGGGGTCGACCGCCTGGCGATGTTGCGCTATGGCGTCGACGATCTGCGTACGTTCTTTGCGAACGATCTCCGGTTTTTGACACAGTTCTCCTGAGCGATGAAATTCAGCGAATCCTGGTTGCGCGAGTGGGCGGATCCTCCGGTTTCGACCGAGAAACTGGTCGACCAGTTGACGATGGCGGGACTCGAAGTCGGCAGCGCCGACCCGGCCGCGCCCGCGTTCTCCGGTGTCGTCGTCGCTGAGGTCGTCGAGGTCAATCCACATCCCAAAGCGGACAAACTGACCGTGTGCCGGGTCGACACCGGTCGCGCCGTTGTCGACGTGGTCTGTGGTGCGCCCAATGTACAGGCAGGAATGAAGGCAGCTCTCGCAGTCGTGGGTGCGGTACTACCGGATGGCTTGAAAGTGCGTAAAGCAAAGCTACGAGGTGCGGCTTCCCACGGGATGTTGTGTTCGGCTAAAGAACTCGGGTTGTCGGACGACGCATCGGGTTTGATGCCCTTGCCACAAGACGCACGGATCGGCACCGATCTGCGTGAATACCTGGGGTTGGAGGACACCGTATTTGATATCGAACTGACACCAAACCGGGGCGATTGTCTCAGCGTGCGTGGCGTGTCACGCGAAGTGGCGGCGGCCAACAGCCTGGCGTATGCGGAACATGAAGTCCGTGAAGTCCCGGAGGTCCACGACGCGGTTCTCGATGTCCGACTGGATGCGCCAAAGGATTGTCCAGTGTTTGCGGGCCGGGTCATCCGCAACATTCGCACCGATGCAACGACACCGGTGTGGATGGCCGAACGCTTGCGGCGTGGCGGTATCCGTCCGGTTCATCCGGTCGTCGATGTCACGAACTATGTGATGCTCGAATGGGGTCAACCACTGCACGCCTACGATCTTCGCGAACTCGCAGGCGGTATCGTCGTACGGCGTGCACGGGATGGTGAACAACTGACCCTGCTCGACGGCCGCACGATCGAACTAGACATGGGCGTGCTTATGATCGCAGACCACGAACGGGCGATCGGTATGGCCGGGATCATGGGTGGCGAAGGCTCCGGTATCCGCGAAGACACGACCGAGCTGTATCTCGAGTCCGCCTATTTCTCGCCGCTGGCAATTGCCGGTCGTGCGCGTCGCTTCGCGATGAATACCGACGCGTCACATCGTTTCGAACGGGGTGTCGATCCGGCCGGACAAGCGCGGGCGGTCGAGCGTGCCACGGCGTTGTTTCTCGAAATCGTCGGTGGCGAACCTGGACCGACTGTCGTCACGCAGGACAAACAACACGTGCCCACACGCGATAAAATACAACTGCGGCGCGAACGTGTTGCACGTGTGATCGGCATCGAGATCCCCGATAGCGACATCGAACAGTTTCTCGGACGCCTCGGCATGCAAGTGGAATCCGATCCAGAGGGTTGGCGAGTCACGCCACCGAGCTTCCGTTTCGACATCGCCATCGAGAACGACCTGGTCGAAGAGGTGGCTCGTTTGTATGGCTACGACCGGATTCCGGAAGCACCGGAAGGGGCCCTGCTCAGTTTTCCCGTCTGTCGCGAAGACCGGGTGCCGGTGCCGCGTGCCCGCGATGTCCTGGTCGATCGCGGTTATCAGGAAGCGATCACCTACAGTTTTGTGAGCCCCAGACGGCAGTCGCGTTTTACCGGCGGCCGCGGCGGCATCGAACTGGCGAATCCGATCTCTGAGGAACTCGCGGCGATGCGCGAAACGCTGTGGCCGGGTCTGGTGGCCGCCGTCCGTGACAACCTGGCACGTCAGCGCAATCGAGTCCGACTGTTCGAATACGGAATGCGCTTCCTGCAGAACGGTGGCGATGTAGAACAGCAGAACGTCATCGCCGGTGCCGTCACCGGACCGGTGGTTGCGGAACAGTGGGGTAGCGAAAACCGTGCTGTTGATTTTTATGACCTGAAAAGTGACGTCGAAGCTCTGCTCGCCCTTGGTGGACGCGCGGAACGGTTCTCGTTTGAAGCGCAAGAACACCCGGCGTTGCATCCGGGACAGTCTACACGTGTGCTCCGTGACGGAGCCGAGGTTGGATGGCTCGGCATGTTGCATCCGGCGCTGCTCGCTGACCTCGACATCGATCAACCGGTCGGTGTTTTCGAACTCTCAGCCGACAGCGTACTGGGTGCCGATGTGCCCCGATACAAACCGGTGTCGCGTTTTCCCGAGATCCGCCGCGATATCGCGATACTGGTTGGTGAGCACGTCAATGCAGGACAACTGCTCGCGACTGCTCGGTCGATCGAGTCTGAAATACTCCGGGACGTGCAGCTGTTCGACGTTTATCGCGGACATAATATAGATTCAGGACTAAAAAGCATCGCTTTAGGCTTGATTTTAGTGGATTTTTCCCGCACTCTAACGGACGAAGACGCGGATGCCGTGGTAACTGCAGTCGTGTCCCGTCTCGAAGAAGAACATGGCGCCAAAATAAGAGACTAGAAACATGTCATTGACGAAAGCAGAGATCGCCGAGAGTTTGTTCGACGAACTCGGGCTGAACAAGCGCGAAGCCCGCGAAATTGTCGAGCTTTTCTTTGAAGAATTGCGAAGCGCGCTGGCGAACGGGGAAGTCGTCAAGCTTTCCGGCTTTGGCAACTTCGACCTGCGCGATAAGAATCAACGTCCGGGACGCAACCCAAAGACCGGTGAAGAGATTCCGATCTCGGCACGGCGTGTGGTTACATTCAGGCCGGGGCAAAAACTAAAACAGCGCGTAGAAGCCTATGCTGGAACCGAGGAATAACGCCGAACTACCGCCGATTCCTGGTAAGCGGTATTTCACGATCGGTGAAGTCAGTGAGTTGTGCGGGGTCAAACCGCATGTTCTCCGCTATTGGGAACAGGAATTCCCGGAGCTCAAGCCTGTCAAGCGTCGCGGCAACCGCCGCTACTACCAGCGCCAGGATGTGCTCGTCATCCGACAGATCCGCGACTTGCTCTACAACCAGGGCTTCACGATCACCGGCGCACGACAGCAGCTGAATAGCCAGGAGGCGAAACAGGACCTGTCTCAATCCCACCAGATCGTCCGGCAGATCCGCGCCGAGCTCGAAGAGATTCTGAAAATCCTGCGTCGCTAGCACGCGTTCTACCCATTCGGTATCATGCCACTCCGCCGCGTGGAGCGTGGTGACTCGGGGCGTGGCGCAGCCTGGTAGCGCACTTGCATGGGGCGCAAGTGGTCGCCGGTTCAAATCCGGCCGCCCCGACCAATCTGTTCTTTCCGGCAAGAACAAACCCTTCATCGGTCGTGGCTGTGGCGGAATTACCGTCAATAATTGGGTGGTCGGATCATGAGCTACATGAAGTTTCCCGTTCTGTGGGCACTTGGCCTGGTTCTGGCCGTACCGCTGGTCGTCTCGGCACAGGTCGCGACGACTGGCGAAGTGAGCTACGACGGTCTGCACAAGGTCAAGAAGACCCGCGTCGACGGCGCCTGGGTCAAGCCGGACGCGGATTTTGCTTCGTATTCTAAAATCATCATCGAAAAGATTGCGTTTTCATACAAACGTCAGCCGCGATCCGGGCACACGCGTTACAGCGGCAGTCGCCGAAGTGACGCGAACTTTGAGTTGTACCAGGACCAAAGCGAACGGTTCACGGGGGATCTGGAAAAGGCGTTTGCCGAAGCACTGAGCAATAGCGGTTACCAGATCGTCGAGGATCCCGGACCGGATGTAATGCGTCTGGAGGCGGAAATGCTGGACGTGATCATCAAAGTCCCGACCGACCCGGCCGTCGGACGTGAAAGGATCTATGTCCGTTCCTTTGGTGAGGCCACACTGGTTACGCAACTCCACGATTCAGAGTCCGGCGAGATACTTGCGCGCGTCGTGGATCGCCAAAGTGCAGACGCGCCGGGTGCGGGCCGCAACGAGTTCCAGATGTCGATGCCGAATCGAGCCTGGAGTGAACTCAACAAGATCTATAGGAAGTGGGCGACTTCACTGGCGGCAGGGCTGGAGAAATTGAAGAAGTCCGGCTGATTCCAGCCGAAACATTCGCAACGACGAAAAACCCGGGACACCGGGCATTTTTTGACAGTCAATGCCGGTCTAGAAACA
>JAZFZN010000071.1:0-5221 GCA_036475515.1 Gammaproteobacteria bacterium | reverse complement strand
CGGTCCAGCGGCCGCGGATAGAACCGCATAACTTCGGCATCGCCAAGCATCTCGGAAACGATGTCCAGGTCGTCTCGAGCAAAGGCCGCAACAGCAGCCTTTCAGTCTCAGCTATGGTTGACAAAGTAAGTCCCGGTCGGGTGGTCGGCCGGTCAGTACTGAGCCTGTTCGAGCTTCAGATTCTTTGAGTTGACGACGCATTCGTATGGCGTTTCGCGCCGGGCATTGCCAACGTTGATCGCTACGATCCCGCTGATCTTGCGTCGCTTCCAGGGCATCTCATCGACTGACAGACCGTAAAACTGAACGGTTCCGGCACCGTAACGCTCGACGACCCGGCGATGGATTTCCGCCTGGCAGACTTGTGCGACGTCCGGCACCGGCTCAGGCTCAGACAAGGAACCATCTATGACCTTGTAATCGATGGAAGCGAGTTCCCCGGCCCGGACATTCAGTTCACATTCGTAGCGCAAGGTGGCCGAGTCGTCATCCAGCTCGGCGCTCATACCGCCTGCCACCGTTTGCGTACCCGCGTCGCTGTTGACAACACGTGTTCCAAAGAACATCACGGCGATGTCTTCACCATGCTCCTGACGCAGACGTTTGATCAGGTTTTCGTGACACGCCCTGACACCTTCGGCGGTATCTTCGACCGACGGGTCCTGCGCAAATGCCGACAGTGGCAACAGCAACAATGCAATCACCGGGAGAGGATTCGACCGTTTGAGCATGCTAGCGCGCCTCGTTCGGGTGGCTTTGTTCCTTGATGATTCCGTACGGTCCATAGGACACGAACGAAAGAAAACCGTAGCAGCCTTTGTGTTCCTGTTCGATCGTGCCGCGACTCGAGAACGAGCTGCTCGCCATTTCGCCTTCCAGGAACTCGAAGCCTTCAGGTATCTTGATCGCAACCCGGTGCGGACCACCCGTCACGGGATTGCGTATCGGTTCGACGGTCGCCTCCAGCACCCCGTTCACTGAAAACGAGCCGGTCGCGTTGTCGAGATCGTATTCGAACTCGATGTCGGCGAACACAGGATCCGGTTCGTGTTCGATCGTCGATGCATAGATCGCAAACCCCGTCGTCGGTTCCTGCTCCTCGCCACCGAGTATCTTGTACAAAGCCTCGAGTTGGTCCTCGGTTGCGTTTTTGTCGAACACGGACCACCAGGTGCCACCGCCCTCATGCACGGCACCGGGCCAGCTATAGGCCCCGGCAAGTTTCAGACCATCCAGGGAAACGTCACCAAAGTGACCATCGACGATCTCGAGGGCCATCACGCCTTCGCATGGGGTGCGTGTCGGCGGCGCGTTGAACTCACAGGGACACCCGTAGTTGCAGCTGCAGGTACCGATCTGGCGGGTCTTGATGATCCAGTCGGTGTAGGACATCGCGATCCTCCTCTCGTCAGGCGGCGAGGTGAGGCCGTTGGAGTCGTCCTTCGACCTCGTCACGTCGTTGCTTCCCGGCCAGAGCTTCGATCAAAGCAAGAGCAAAGTCCATCGCGGTACCGGGACCACGCGACGTTATGACGAGCCCATCACGGACGACCGCGTCGTCGGAGTGCTCGACCGGATACGAGTCCAGAAAACCGGGAAAACTCGTCGCGCGTCTGCCATCGAGCAACCCGGCGGCACCGAGCACTTTCGGCGCGGCACAGATCGCCGCTGTGAACTTCTCCGATTCGGCCATCGCCCTCAGCAACTCGCGAAGACGCTGATCGTTCTCGAGGTGGTCTGCTCCTGGCATGCCACCGGGCAGAACGACCATGTCGTAGTCGTCCTGCAAAGCATCGTCAAGTGTTTTGTCGGCACGGATTGTGATGTCGTGCGAACCGGTAACTTCGTGGCCGGTCAGTGCGGCCGTGGTTACGTCGATCTCGGCGCGCCGCAACAAATCGACGATCGTGATCGTTTCGATTTCCTCGCAGCCGTCTGCGAGCGGGACGAGAACGTTGGCCATGCTATTTACTCCCCCGGCGATGTTCGATCAGCCCCGCGACCGTTACCAGTTCGAAGCCCTGGGCCTCGAGTTCCGGAAGCGCCGTCTCCAGAACGCCCAGAGTTTCCGGATACGGGTGACCGATGATCAGTACCGATCCGGTCCGGCGAGCGCGTTCCAGAGCGGTTGCAAGCTGCGCCCGGATTGCCTCGATGTCCGAATTCCGGTCCAGAAATATATCCCTTTGAACTGCCGAGACGCCATGTTCATCAGCGGTAGCGAGCGCAACGCTCGCATTGGTCGTATAGCTGTCGACAAAGAAGAGGTCCTGATCACTCAGGGCTCCCATCAACCAGCCCATATGGCCCGGATGGCGGGTCAACAGAGAACCCATGTGGTTGTTGACGCCGACTGCGTATGGCACGGCGTCGAGGTTTTCTTGCAGGGTGCGAGAAAACTCCTCGCGTGTCATATCGAGCCACAATGAACCCGGGCCCATCAGGCATTCTTCGTCGACCGGTTCGAGTGGCAGGTGCAACAACACCTCCTTGCCGGCGGCGTGCGCTGCGCGGGCAAGCTTCTCGCCATGAGGCGTGTGTGGAAGCACGGCCACGGCGACGGTACCCGGCAACGCAACCGCACGATGCCCCTCGACCGGCCTGTGGCCGAGGTCGTCGATGATGATGGCGAGTTGTGGTCCCGCGGCAAACGCCGGCGTGGTCATCAGGGAGATGAAAACCAGACAACCGTGCAGCGGGTGTTTCGCGACCCGGCAGAATCTACCGAACATAGGGTTTCTGCTTCGTTATTCGGCCGAACCGGCCGCGACTTTCTGTTCTTCTAAGGGCGTATTTTGCAGGTGCTCGACTGCTTCGTCGATCCCGTATTGCGTTTCATGAATACGCGTCAGATCGAGCGTGATGTCCGGTTCGATTCCCTTGCCGTGAATCGAACGATCGGCGGGGGTGAAGTAGTGAGCCGTGGTCAATTTTATCGCACGACCGGAAGGCAACGGGCTGACTGTCTGCACGGACCCCTTTCCAAAGGTCGTCGTTCCCATGATCAGTCCGCGATGGTGGTCCTGGATGGCGCCCGCGACGATCTCCGACGCCGATGCCGAACCGCGATTCACGAGTACGATCAACGGCACACCATCCACAGTGTCCCCGTCGGTCGCATACATCGTAAAAGCCGCGTCCGACATGCGTCCTTCGGCGCGTACGATGCGGTTGTCGTATTCGATTTCTCCGGCATCGAGGAACGCATCCGCGACGGCCACCGACGCTTCGAGCACACCACCGGGATTGTCACGCAAATCGATGACGAGTCCTTTTAGCGAAGTATTGTCTCTGCGTGCCTGGCGTCGCAGTTTCTTCGACGCTTTGACGACTTCCCGCCCGGTGCGCTCGGAGAACTGGGAGATCCTCATGTACCCGATTCCATCCTCGAGCAGACGCGAACGCACGCTCGCGACCTGGATCATCGCCCGTTCAAGGTGGAAGTCGAGTGGGTCCGTTTCACTGGCACGTCTGATTTTCATGTCCACGATGGAGCCCGGCTTGCCACGCATGCGACCGATCGTTTCTTCCATGCTGTGTCCGGTTACCGGATGACCGTCCACGCTGACGATGAGGTCACCGGCCAGGATTCCCGCACGCTGTGCCGGCGTTCCGTCGATCGGGGCGATAACACGCATGACGCTGTCGCTCATGTCGACTTCGACCCCGACACCGGAATAGTTGCCACTGGTCGTGATGCGAATCTGTTCGAATTCTTCGCGATTCAGGAATGCGGAGTGCGGATCGAGTTCGAGCATGCCGCGGACGGCTTTCTCGAGGATTTGTTCGTCGGAGACTTCTTCTACGTACTCGTTGCGGATCTTTTCCAGTACCCGGCTGATGAGTTCAGCATATTCGTAGGGAAGTTCCGTCGTGACGTCCGGTTTGCTGGCTTGAGCTTCCTGGCCGGCGAGCACAGCATGCGTCACCGAAATCGAGAAGCCCAGTACGACACCTATGGTAACAACCAGGATTGTCCGGATTTTCAAGGTCATCAACAGCTCCGACCTCGGATCGTTGTCCGAAGATAGTACGCGTTTTGTGCTTTTACATTTCATCAGACACTGCCCGGCGCGGACAAGTTTCCGCAGGTCGGCAACCCTGTAGCTGCCCCGGCGGCTGGTTCAGCGCCGTTTGAGCCAGTGTCGCGGATTTACAGGTTTTTTACCGTGACGGATTTCAAAGTACAGACCGGAATTTTTGTGGCCCCCGGAGTCCCCGACACCGGCCACGACCTCGCCGGCGGACACCCAGTCGCCGGCCGCCTTGTTCAGGCTCTGATTATGTCCGTAGAGGCTCAGATATCCGTCTCCGTGTTCGATAATCAGCAGCAGTCCGAGGCCCGGTAACCAGTCCGCATAAGCGACCCGACCCGGGGCCACCGCGCGCACATCGGTACTAGGATCAGCGCCGACGACGATGCCGGTCCAACGCAACTGCCGCGCTCTCCGCTCACCGTAGTTGACCAGCAAGGGACCTCGCACAGGCCAGCTCAATTGACCTTTCTGTTCGACAAACGGGGTCTGCACCTGCACCGGAAACTCGGCAAGTGCATGTCGCAAGCGTTCGATCAGTTCGATGAGCGAAGCTTCTTCGGCTTCGAGTCGTTCGATGTCCACACCGGCTTTGTCGATTTCCTGGCTGACACGCGCCAGCAACTGCTCGCGTTCTTCACGCGCCTTGTTGAGCTTGTTCAGTTCCTCGGTACGCTCTGCTTCCAGTCGTTCCAGACGTGCGGCTTCGTTGCGTTCGGCCTCGTCGAGTTCAGCAAGAGACCGCAACTGTTCAGCAATCGAACTGATCTGTTCCGTACGTGCGCGATTCAAATAACCGTAGTACACCATCAGACGACCGAGTTCTGCCGGATCTTGCTGGTTCAACATCAGCTTCAAACTTTCTTCGCGGCCGGTAACGTACGCGCTGCGCAACTGTCCGGCCAACGCATCCTGTTGATCGGCCAGTATTTCGCGCCGTTCCGATTGTTCGTCGGCGATCTCTTTGCGTCTTTGTTCGGTTGCGACGCGTTCGACCCGTATGTTCTGCAGACGTCCGGCCGCATCAGCAACCTCCAGTTCCACATCGCGCAACTGGCGTGTCAACCGGTCACGGCGGACAACATCGCGTTGTACCGTTTTCCGCAAGGACTCGAGGGCGCGACGCACCTGCTCCAGCTCGGCTTGTTTTTCGTCGGTCTCTGCGTCCGCACGGACCGGCGACGACG
>JAZFZN010000070.1:0-5861 GCA_036475515.1 Gammaproteobacteria bacterium | reverse complement strand
GAATCGTGTCTGTGACGACCAGCTCGTCGAGCAACGAGTTCTCGATGCGTTCCACGGCCGGACCCGACAGAATCGGATGCGTGATGTAGGCAACCACTTTGTTGGCGCCTTCATCTTTCAGCGCTTTGACCGCCTGGCACAGTGTGCCCGCGGTATCGATCATATCGTCGACGAGCATACAGGTCCGACCGGCGACATCGCCGATGATGTTCATGACCTTTGTTTCGTTCGGTTTCGGCCGACGTTTGTCGATGATCGCAAGATCCGTGTCATCGAGCCGTTTCGCGAAAGCGCGTGCCCGAACCACGCCACCGACATCCGGTGCCACGGCAATCAGGTTTTCGTACTTCTGTTTCCATGCATCTCCGAGCAAGACCGGCGACGCATAGACATTGTCCAGCGGGATGTCGAAAAATCCCTGTATCTGGTCGGCGTGCAGATCGACCGTCAGTACCCGGTCGACACCCGCCGTCACAATCATGTTGGCTGCCAGTTTTGCGCTGATCGGCACCCGTGTCGTACGGGGTCGACGATCCTGACGCGAATACCCGAAATACGGGATCACCGCTGTGATCCGTCCGGCTGAAGCCCTGCGCATCGCATCAGCGATGACAAGCAACTCCATCAGGTTGTCATTCGTCGGCGGACATGTCGGTTGTACGATGAACACGTCGCGCCCACGAACGTTGTCTTCGATCTCGACCTGTACTTCACCGTCGCTGAACCGGCCGACGAGGCTCTGTCCGAGCGGCAGATTCAGGCGGTTCGCAATCGCCTGCGCCAGCGGGCGATTGGCGTTGCCCGAAAAAACCATCATCGCGCCCAGCTCGAGGATGCTGCGTTCGTTGCTGTCGTTCATTCAACGGTCGTCCGTGGTCAATCTGGCTGGGGTGGCAGGATTCGAACCTGCGCATGACGGGATCAAAACCCGTTGCCTTACCACTTGGCTACACCCCATGCGAGCAACGGACCCGCCTGGTCTGCGACCTGTCCCGCGGCAGGCCAGCCACACGAGGGCGCGTATTGTCCGGGGCGCGCGTGGGCCTGTCAAACCCCCGCGAAGGAACCCTGTGGACTCACAGATCCGGGAGGTAGTCGGAGTCCGAGCCAGCCCCGGGAAGGTTCCAGTTGTCGACGATCAGCTTGATACGGACCCGGTCGCCCTGGAGAGTCATCTTGCGTGGCAGGTCGATCCCTTCGACCTCGCGGTACTGGTCGTAGGTGATCCGCCAGCCTTCCTGCTCGAGTCGACGCAAAAGACCGTTCTCGTCGATCTGTTCGACACCCGCTGTCTTCGGATCCGGCAGGCCACGCAACCAGAAAGGCATGCTGCGCAAAGGGATGCTCCAGCCAAGTTGTTTTTCCATGTCCGGTACCGGGTCCTCGAGGAAAAACACCTCGCCCTGCGACGTTTTCACCCGCAATTGTTCCGGACCGCCATGGATGCGCATTCCGCCGATTCCGAAGGGACCGCGGACTCGAAAATCGATGTCTTCGTAGAGCTGTTCCCAGGACAAAGTGCCGTTGTAGCCGTCCTGATCCACCGTCAGACCGGCGCGCCCCTCGAGCCGCCATTCGGACAGGGATGATATCGACGCGCTGTGCTGTGCCCAGGCCGCATGATCGGCCGGACCGGTTGGTGTCGTTGTCACACAGCCCCCCGCTACACTAATCAGAACGAATCCGAACGCGACCCGGTTCACGGGAGATACCGTTCAATGACCGCTTCCAGCTTGTAGTGTCCAGGATCGCGAACGAGAGCGCGTTCCCAGATTTCGCGGGCGCGGTCCTGTTCCCCGAGCACCCAATACACTTCCCCGAGGTGCGCAGCGATTTCGGGATCACGATCGACCGCGTACGCGCGCTCCAGATGTTTGCGCGCCTCATTATAGTTGCCCAGTCGGTATTCGACCCATCCCATGCTGTCGATGATCGCCGGATTACCGGGATCGAGTTGCAGCGCTCTTTCGATGTATTCACGAGCTTCTGCGTAACGCGTCGTCCGATCTGCCAGTGTGTATCCGAGCGCGTTCAACGCAAATGGATCGTCGGGCGACTCCTCCAGCATCGCTTCCATCGCGGCGATCGCGTCGTCAACACGATCGGCGCGTTCCAGCAGGAATGCATGCTGAAAGAGCAGCTGTCTATTTTCCGGATTTTCTTCGATCACCGATTCGAGAACCGCCAATCCGTTTTCCGACTGATCGAGCTCGGCATACAACTCGGACAAAGCGATGATCGCATCGACCCGATGTGCTGGGTTGCTGCGTGCAAAGGACTCGAGGTGTGCGATCGCATCGTCTGTACGACCGAGCCGCAAAAGAACCCATGCCACACGAATCTGCGCTTGCGATTCGTAACTGCCGCCGATGACCTGACCGTACATTCTCAAGGCATCTTCGTAGTTCCTTTCCGTCTCAGAGATAACACCGAGGAAATAGCGCGCTTCAAAAACATGGCTGCCGGTTTGTGACAGTTGCACGAAATACTTGCGGGATTCGTCCAGCTGATCTTCCTGAAACTCGATGAGCCCCAGCGCGAGCAAGGCCTGCGGCATGTCCGGTTCTGCTTCGAGCAACTCCAGGAGAAGACTCCGCGCTTCGTCCATTTCACCGGCATCGGCAATCAAGGTTGCGTATTCCAGCCGTCGTTGCGGGTCGTCCGCCTCGGCGAAACGCGTCCTCGCATACCGCACTGCGTCTTCAGAGTGACCGTTGTCGATCAGTGCCTGTGCGTACAGAAGTGCTGCGTCTGTTGATTCCGGATCGAGGGTCGTCGCTTTGCGCGCAGCTTCCAGGGCGAGAGGATAACGGCCGGCACGCAGTGCCAGACGTGCATACGGTATCTGAGCCTCGGCCGAATCCGGGTCAGCGGCGATCCAGTCACCGTAAACATCGACAGCTATTCCGGCTTCGATCCGTTGACCGACCAGCCACTGGTACAAACCGTCATAACCGCCGGCTGGCCATCCCTGTTGTTTGAGCACACGCAAAGATTCGAGCGCTGGTTCGACATCCCTTTGGCGCAAGCTGGCCAAGGCGATGTGGAGGTAGGGTTCTGAAGCCCCTGGTTCGAGTGTTTTCCAACGCTCGGCGGCCGACAACGCCTCGGCATCGCGGCCAAGACCACTCGCGACACGTGTCGCACGAGCCGCAACCGCCGGGTCTTCGCTGAGGAGCGCTGCCTCACCGTACTCCTTCGACGCGTTGCCAAACTCCTCGCGTTGCAGCGCAATTTCCGCCATCAACACATGATAAAAGGCCTGACCGGTCGGACCCATCTCCGCCGGCGGTGCGGTGTTCAGATCGGCTCGGGTTGACGGATCCTGTGTATGGGCGCAGGCAACAATGAGCAGCGCGGCAACAAGGCTTATCGAACGAATGGCGGTCATCTCAATGAAGCTCAATGGCTATCTTATCATTCGCTTTGACACGAGAATCCGAAAAAACTCCCGCATTCTGCGCTCGTAGCGCGCATGCTGGTTTATCATGTTGCGCGTCTGCGCGTCTGTGCTCATTCTGAATGGCTCTATACATCGTCGGCATCAATCACCGCACCGCTCCTGTCGAGCTACGCGAACGGGTTGCTTTCGACCCCTCAGCGTTACCGGATGCGCTGCACGAGATGACGGAACTCCACGGTGTTCACGAGGGCGCCATCATTTCTACCTGTAACCGCACCGAGTTGTACTGCGTTGCAGATGAGAACGGCCCGGCTCATCTGCGCGACTGGTTGAGTCGACGCCAGTCCCTGGACGACGACGTCCAGCGCTGTCTTTTCTTACTGGACGAGGAACACGCGATCGCCCACGCATTCTCGGTCGCCAGCGGTTTGGATTCGATGGTGGTCGGCGAACCACAGATTCTGGGGCAGATGAAAGATGCATACACGATGGCTGCCGATGCCGGCACAACCGGCCCGTTGTTGAACCGTTTGTTCCACCAGGCTTTTGCTGTCGCCAAGCACGTACGCTCTACCACCGACATCGGCGCACACTCGGTTTCGCTGGCATCGACAGCCGTGCGTCTTGCCGGACGTGTTTTTGCCGGGTTCGAGCACCACACCGCCCTGTTGGTCGGCGCCGGTGAGACCATCGAACTCGTTGCAACACACCTGCATGGGCAACGACTGCAACGCATGATCATCGCAAACCGCTCGATCGATCGCGCGCACGCACTCGGCGCCGCCTTCAACGCATACGCGATCGGCCTCGACGACATCGCCGTGCATCTTGCCGACGCCGATATCCTGATCAGTTCGACGGCGAGCCCTGAACCGATCATCACGGCCGCGATGCTTGCCGAGGTTCAGAAGAACAGACGGCAACGCCCGATGTTCATCGCTGATCTTGCGATACCACGCGATATCGATCCGGCCGCTGCGGATCTTCCGAATATTTACCTGTATACGATCGACGACCTCGAAGAACTGGTGGAGGAGAGTCTGGAAATCAGACGCCAGGCTGCCGAGGACGCCGAATTCATCGTGCGTGAAGAGGCGCGTCGATTTGACGATGTGCTCAGGGGACTCGACGCGGTCCCATTGATTCGCTCCTTCCGGGATACCACCCGGCAGCTCAGAAACGAAGCACTCGAATCGGCCCTGCGTCAATTGCGGGCCGGCGGCGATCCTGAAGAAGTCGTAACGACACTCGCGCGCAACCTGACACGGAAACTGGCCCATGGACCGACGCGCGAACTACGCGAGGCCGCCGAACACAGCGAAGAGGAACTCGCCCGGGTGGCACGGAGACTGCTGGGGAAGAACGGCGACGACTGAGCCATGAAAGAATCGTTGCGCAACAAACTCGATACGCTGGTCGAACGTTTCAGCGAGATCAGCGGTTTGCTCGCAGATCCGGATGTGATTTCGGACCAGCCGCGGTTTCGCCGGTTGTCACGGGAATATTCACAGCTCAATCCGATCGTCGCTGCCTGGTCGGAGTATCTGAAACTCGAGGAAGACCTCGGTGCCGCGGAAGAAATGAAAAGTACCGACGATGCCGAAATGCGCGCGCTGGCAGACGAAGAAATCGCTGGACTCTCGGAACAACGCGACCACTCCGCGACTGAGCTGAGAAAACTTCTGATCCCGCAGGATCCGAACGATTCGAGCAATGTTTATCTTGAAATCCGTGCCGGCACGGGTGGAGATGAAGCGGCATTGTTTGCCGGCGATCTGTTTCGCATGTACCTGCGTTATGCGGAACCACGGAACTGGCGTGTCGAGATCATGAGCGAAAGCCTCGGTGAACACGGCGGCTACAAGGAAATCATCACACGCATTGTCGGAAAAGACGTCTATTCACGCTTGAAATTCGAGTCCGGAGCACACCGGGTTCAACGGGTTCCGCAAACGGAATCACAGGGCCGAATTCATACCTCAGCCTGCACCGTGGCGGTGCTTCCCGAAACAGAAGAAGTGGAGGACGTCGAGATCAACACCTCCGACCTGCGGATTGATACCTATCGTGCCTCAGGTGCCGGTGGGCAACACATCAACAAGACCGACTCGGCGGTCCGCATCACGCATCTCCCGACCGGGATTGTCGTCGAATGCCAGGACGAACGGTCCCAGCACAAGAACCGCGCCCGTGCGATGACCTTATTGAAGACACGTCTGCTCGATGCGGAGCGTGAGAAGCAGGAGGCCGAACAGGCGCAAACGCGCAAGTTGCTGGTCGGAAGCGGCGATCGTTCCGAACGCATCCGCACATACAACTTCCCACAGGGACGCGTCACCGATCACCGCATCAACCTGACGCTGTACAAACTCGATGACATTATCGAGGGCGGGCTTGAGCAGATCATCGAACCACTGATCAATGAATATCCGGCTAGCCAGTTGGCGGCGCTCGATTA
>JAZFZN010000069.1:0-4566 GCA_036475515.1 Gammaproteobacteria bacterium | reverse complement strand
CTCAAGCGCCGCAACGTATTCCGCGTCGCGATTGCCTACACCATCATCGGTTGGGTACTCGCTCAAGTAGGCGATCTGATTTTTCCGACCTTTGGTGCACCGGATTGGGTGCTCAAGGTTCTTGTTTCATTGGTGATACTCGGTTTCCCGGTCGCACTGATTTTCGCGTGGGCGTATGAAATTACCCCCGAGGGTGTGAAGCTCGAAAGAGACGTAGACCGCACTGGATCAATCACACGGAAAACCGGTCGTAAGCTCGATCTCATTATTGTTGGTTTGATGGCCATTGCGATTGCCTATTTCGCGGTTGACAAGTTTGTTTTGAACCAACCGGCGGATGAACACATAGCGGCAAAACCACAAAAAACCACCAGCGAGTTGTCCATTGCCGTGTTGCCGTTCGCGAACATGACCGCGGACAAAGAAAACGAATTCTTTGCCGATGGTTTGTCGGAAGAACTGCTGAATGTCCTCTCACAGGTGCAAGATCTGAAGGTCACCGGCCGAACTTCGTCGTTCTTTTACAAGGGCAAGAACGAAGACCTGCGCAAGATCGGTAAAACCCTTGGTGTGACCAACATTCTCGAAGGCAGCGTACGCCGCCAGGGTGACGCGGTGCGGATCACGGCACAACTGGTCCGTGCCGAGGATGGTTTTCACATTTGGTCAAAAACCTACGAACGGACCCTCGACGATGTGTTCGCCATCCAGGACGACATTTCGGAGAGTGTGGCCCGAGCGCTCCACATCGTGCTCGACGACGAAAACCGCGAACGCATGCGTGCCGTAGGCGTACGTGATGTCGACGCATTCATTGCGTATCAGAAGGGCCTTGAAATCAGCCGATTGGCGCACGGCACTGAGGAAATTGTCCCGACGCTGAAACGCGCGGTCGACGTTCTGGATGAGGCAATCGCGCTCGTGCCGGAATTTTCCGCGGCGTACTACCTGAAAAGCGATTACTACGCACATTTCCTGATGGACCCCGGTCATTCTGAGAGTGAGCGCGAAGAAGCACTTGTTGAGCTGAGAAGCGTGCTCGATTTGGCCTTTGCAACCGCGCAGAATCCCTCGCGGCGGGCTTTCATCGATTTCGATCGGGTGTTGTTTTCTGACGACTGGCAGAAGATGCCGTCGCGCATCGAAAGGGCGCTGGATCTCGACGGGTGCGCGGACCACATCTGGTTTCAGCTTGCACCGATCTTCGGTTATACGGAGCGACCGCTCGAAATCCACAGGCGTCAGTACGACTGCAATCCGCTGGATCTGTTTGCAAACCTGGATCTGATTCTTGCGGCCCACTGGGCAGGACAGCCGGAACTCGCATTGGCCGTGAGTGAAGACGCTTTGAAAGTGCTTGGTCCGCACCCCTGGGTCAGTGCAGAACGCGCCAGAGCCTTTATGCTGCTGGGGCGTTTCGACGAAGCAGCGAAGGAGGCTGCAAAAGGCGATCCCGACGATCCGTTCTACGGCAGGGTCCCCGTGCTGGTACCGGCTGCCCGGGGTGACGTTGAAGCTGCACGACGCATGATTGTTGAGCAGTCCATGGAGCTCGATGACCCGTTCGACATCATTGTTTACGCCGCCATCGGAGACCGTGAGGCCGCGAACTCGACTGCTGCGCGCATTGACAAGCAGGCGGGTGGCACCGCGGTCCTGGCAACCGTTACGAACGAATGTCTTTGTGGTGCACCGTTCGATCTGGAAACCACGCCCAATTTTGCGACTCGCATCAAGGAGACCGGTGCGCCCTGGCCACCGGTCACGATCATCAAATACCCGGCCAAGGACTGGTAGCCACCCCCGACCGAACCGAGTGAGCGCCGCGACACACAAACGGCTCTTCTTTGCACTGTGGCCGCCGGCTGAACTTCAGGCGGAAATTTCATCCGCCACCGCGGATGTGCTCGTCGCATCGAAAGGCCGTCCCCAGGCTGAAAAAAACATCCACCTGACACTGGCTTTTCTGCACAACGTCGAGATCGAACGGCTCGAATGCGTTTGCGACGCCGCAAGCCGGGTCGAAGTTCGGCCTTTCAAACTGACCTTGGACCGCTTTGCCTACTGGCGGCGTTCGAAGATCCTGTCGTTGTCCACATCCAGCATTCCCGACGAACTCGAGCAGTTGTTCGACCAGATCTGGACCGAACTCGGGGCCTGCGACTTCCGACGCGAAGAGCGCCCGTTCAAAGCACACGTCACCCTGGCCCGGAAAGCACGACATGGCAGCCGCGATCCGCTGCCAAAGCCCATTGTGTGGAGGATCGACGAGTTCGTACTGGTCGAATCGGTGCCCGGACCGAAGGGTCGCGACTACCCGATCCTGGCCCGCTGGCCACTGACCTGAAAAAAAAGTGGGGTCAGAGAGTAGTTTTTAAGTCCTTGATTCTTACCGAACAAGCCGATACTTGCGTACTTGCCCGCAGGAAAAGAATCAGGGACTTAAAAACTACTCTCTGACCCCACTTTTCCCGAAGCCGCTTTTCCCAGAGGCTTTGAAACTGTGAAATAATGGGGTTGGCGCCGGACGGAATCGGCGCTCTTTTCGTAAATCAATGGACTGAAAGAGAGAAGGTAACGATGGAAGAGAACCGTAAAAAAGCACTGGCCGCGGCTTTGAGCCAGATCGAAAAACAGTTTGGTAGAGGTTCGGTGATGCGCCTGGGCGATGAGGGTGCATTGCCGGACGTCGCTGCGATCTCCACCGGCTCGCTGACGTTGGATGTGGCGCTCGGTATCGGCGGGTTGCCGCGCGGTCGCGTAGTTGAAATCTATGGTCCGGAGGCGTCGGGCAAGACGACACTGACTTTGCAGGTCGTCGCCGAGGCCCAGAAAAACGGTGGCACTTGCGCCTTTATCGACGCCGAAAACGCGCTCGACCCCGCTTATGCCGAGAAACTCGGCCTCAATGTCAATGACCTGCTGGTCTCGCAACCGGACACCGGTGAGCAAGCACTTGAAATTACAGACATGTTGGTCCGGTCGTGTGCGATCGATGTAATCGTTATCGACTCGGTCGCGGCTCTCACGCCGAAGGCGGAAATCCAAGGCGAGATGGGCGATTCGCACGTCGGCCTACAGGCGCGTCTGATGTCGCAGGCGTTGCGCAAACTGACGGCGAACATCAAACGCTCGAACACGATGGTGATCTTCATTAACCAGATCCGCATAAAGATCGGTGTGATGTTTGGCAACCCGGAAACCACAACGGGTGGTAATGCGCTGAAGTTCTATTCATCGGTCCGCCTCGACATCCGGCGGATCGGTGCGATCAAGAAAGGCGATGAGGTCATCGGCAACCAGACACGCGTCAAAGTCGTCAAGAACAAAGTGTCGCCGCCGTTCAAGAAGGCCGAATTCGAGATCCTGTATGGCGAGGGTATTTCGCGTGAAGGCGAGTTGATCGACCTGGGTGTGGAACATGGGCTCTTGCAGAAATCGGGTGCCTGGTACAGCTACGACGGTGACCGGATCGGGCAGGGTAAGGACAACGCCCGTAACTTCCTGAAGGAAAGCCCGGACATCGCCGACAAGATCGACGCGGCACTGCGTGCGAAACTGTTGCCGGAACAACAGGCGGAGACCGCCGAAACAGCGGCCGAAGTGGCGGAGGAAGCCGTCAAGGAAGCCTGATGCGAACCGGGTCGTGACGATGCACGACACCGCGACAGACATCCGTCACGTGGCGCTGAATCTTCTGGCGCGTCGCGAGCACGGGACGGCGGAACTTTCCCGTAAACTGATCGCGCGTGGCTGCGACGAGGCGGCCGTGCATGAAGTGGTGGTCAAGCTGTCCGGCGAGGGCCTGCTCAGCGACCGACGGTTCGCGGAGCAGTTCACTGCGTCGAAAGCCACGCGTGGTAAGGGTCCGTTGCGCATCCGGCTGGAACTGTCGGCGCGTGGTGTCGGCGAGAGTACGATCGACGACGCGCTGGCGGTTTGTGAGACCGACTGGAACGGGTTGGCCGCGCAGGTTCGGGAGAAACGCTTCGGTTCGATCGCACCGGAAGAATTTCCGGACAAGGCCCGGCAGGGACGTTTTCTGCAACAACGGGGATTTACGTCGGAACAGATTCACTTTGCGCTGGAGCACAGCGGCGACTCGCGATGAAAAGCAGCGAAGTACGGCAACGGTTTCTCGACTATTTCGTGCGCAATGGCCATGAGTCCGTGGCGAGCAGTTCGCTCGTGCCCGCGAATGATCCGACTTTGTTGTTTACGAACGCCGGCATGGTCCAGTTCAAAGACATGTTTCTCGGACGGGAGAAACGCGCATACAACCGTGCGACGTCTTCGCAGCGTTGTGTACGCGCTGGCGGCAAGCACAACGACCTCGAAAACGTCGGTTATACGTCACGCCACCACACGTTCTTCGAAATGCTCGGCAATTTCAGTTTCGGCGATTACTTCAAACGCGAAGCAATCGAATACGCCTGGGAACTGATTACAAAAGACTACGGGCTTCCCGAAGACAGCTTGTGGGTGACTGTATTCGAGACCGACGACGAAGCCGCAGACATCTGGCTCAAGCACATCGGTGTGCCAAAGAATCGCTTCACGCGTCTG
>JAZFZN010000068.1:0-12827 GCA_036475515.1 Gammaproteobacteria bacterium | reverse complement strand
TCAGCCGCGAGGACCCACCGGCGGGAATTGATGATCTGCACCGGGGATACGTTCAAAACCAGTTTGGACGGATCGGTCTCAGTTGCGAACGCGACATCGTCTATCTGTGCGGCAACCCGGACATGATCGATGCGTCAATGGAGATTCTCAAGAACGCGGGCTTTCCGACCAAACAACTGCGCCGCGAGAAATACCTGTCCGCAAAGAGCTGATACGTGGCCATCACGATCGCGTAGCCTGCTGTTTGGTGCGGTGGCGGTTATGTTTGTGTCCGGTCAGCCAGCACGGGCACAGACGAATTCCGATCCCAACCTGGTTCACTGGGCCTATGCGATCCTTTTTGGAACCGGTGTCTACCGTGTTGGTGACAGCCTCGACGCATTGGTCGTACGTGTCCCTGTCGGTTGGACACTCAGTGAAGCGGACGCACAACGCACCGAAGGGTGTCGTTGTGGTTTGCGACTCCTGTTCCCACTGACCATCGGCATACAGGATTTCGATTTTTCCGAAATCGTCGATCAGGACCTGTCCCTGCGTGTCCAGCAGGTCAGTTTTGTACCCGGGGTCCGACTCGAGTTTCCGGTCAGCACACGCTGGACCTTGCGTGCGAACGCCCAGGTTGGCTGGGGCACGGAGACCGGCGACGGGAGTGAGTCGGCGTGGATCTATACGGCCGGGGTACACGCACGCCGTGTGTTTCCGGGCAAGAGATTCGATCCGGTTTTTGTGAGCGGCTACGACTTCGCCGGCTATGAGCCAAGCACCGGAAATCGGGACTCGTTGTCACGTTTGACGGTAGGTATCGAAACAGCCCACAAGATCGGCAAACGTCAAGCAGACGAGGCTCTGTACCTCGAGCCCCATGCGATGGGTTTTTTCTACTTCCAAAATCCACGGTTTCCTTCCTTCGACGAGTTATTGGACCTCGACCTGAATCGAGAATGGGAACTGGGTTTGTCCGTGGGTCGTAAGCAACCGTTCAAACTGTGGTGGTTTAAATTCGACCGGATCGGCCTCGCGTACCGGTTTTCCGACGACGGTTCGGGAATCCGCATCGTCATGAACTCCATCTTCTAGGTGGGCCGTCGATCCGCCGGGCTATAATCCCGCTCAATGAACCCTACACGCGTCTATCGCGGCGAAGCCTTGTCCCGCTACGGGTTCGGCGATGACCATCCGTTCGGTCCGGATCGGCACGACGCCTTTCTGAATCGCCTCAAATCCGATGGGCTGGCCGATCGCGTGTCGTTTGGTAATCCCGACGTCGCATCGCGCGAACAAATAGAAACCTTCCACGGACATCGGTACGTCGAGCGCGTCCTCGAAGCCTCGCAACACGGACACGGTTATCTGGACGCCGGCGACACTCCGGCGTTCGAAGGCGTCTACGAAGTTGCCGCAACCGTCGTCGGTACGACCCTCGCCGCGGTCAGGGCCATCATGTCCGGCGAATGCAAACGCGCTTTTGTGCCGATTGCAGGTCTGCATCACGCCGGACGCGGACACGCCGCCGGGTTCTGTGTGTTCAACGACTGTGGCGTCGCCGCCGAGATCCTGCGCAGTGAATACGGGATTGAACGCGTTGCCTATGTCGACATCGATGCACACCATGGAGACGGTGTGTATTACGGATTCGAAGACGAAGCGTTCCTGATCTTTGCCGACATCCACGAAGACGGACGCTGTCTGTATCCCGGTACCGGTCACGAGATCGAACGTGGCACCGGCGAAGCCGCCGGAACGAAACTGAATATCCCGATGCCACCGGGTGCCACCGACGAATACTTCTTCGAAGCCTGGGACCGTGTCGAGGCGTTCCTCGAGCAACACGAACCACAGTTCTTCATCCTGCAGGCCGGCGCCGACAGTCTGGCCGGCGACCCGATCACCCATCTGAATTTCACCGAAGCGGCTCACAGCCATGCGGCGCGCCGACTGTGCGAGCTCGCAGATCGTTACGCCGAAGGCCGCTTGCTGGCGCTGGGTGGCGGTGGGTACAACCGCGACAACCTGGCCCGGGCCTGGACCGCTGTCGTCCAGGCCATGGTCGAGGCCGGTTGAAGTACAATCGCATGTTTCCGGGGCCCGACCCCGCCATCTGACCAGACTCAGGAGAACCGGATGTTCGAGGCCCATATGACCGTGGCCGGATTCGATGACGAGATCGCCGATGCGATCGGCAATGAAGAACGGCGTCAGGAAGAACACATCGAGCTGATCGCATCGGAAAACTACGCCTCTCCACGTGTACTCGAAGCGCAGGGTTCGGTGCTGACGAACAAGTACGCCGAAGGCTATCCGGGCAAGCGTTACTATGGCGGTTGCGACTACGTAGACGTCGGCGAAGCCCTGGCGATCGAACGCGCAAAACAACTGTTTGGCGCGGCGTATGCGAATGTGCAACCGCATTCGGGTTCACAGGCGAACGTGGCCGCTTACATGGCGTTGATCGAAGCCGGCGATACGCTGCTCGGCATGAGTCTGGCACACGGCGGTCATCTGACCCACGGTGCCAAGGTCAATTTTTCCGGCAAATTGTTCAAGGCCGTGCAATACGGGCTCGATGAATCAACCGGTGAAATCGACTACGAACAAGTCGAAGCGCTGGCGAAAGAGCACAAACCGAAACTGATCATCGCCGGATTCTCGGCGTATTCCCGTGTTGTGGACTGGCAACGGTTCCGCGACATCGCCGATACGGTCGGTGCTTACTTCCTGGTTGACATGGCGCATGTTGCCGGTCTGGTCGCGGCGGGCTTGTATCCGAACCCCTGTTCGATCGCCGACGTGACGACAACGACCACGCACAAGACCCTGCGTGGTCCACGTGGCGGCATGATTCTCGCGCGCGAAAACGAAGAGATCGCGAAGAAACTCAACTCGCTTGTTTTTCCTGGCTCTCAGGGTGGGCCACTGATGCACGTGATCGCTGCGAAAGCGGTCGCTTTCAAAGAAGCCTTGCAACCCGATTTCAAGACTTATCAGGAACAAGTGGTCGCCAACGCGCGTGCCATGTGTCGTGTGCTGATGGAACGTGGATACAAGATCGTTTCGGGTGGCACCGACAATCACCTGTTCCTGATCGATCTGATCGAGAAGGACATCACCGGAAAAGACGCGGATGCGGCTCTTGATCGCGCAAACATTACGGTCAACAAGAACGCGGTGCCGAACGATCCACGATCACCGTTCGTCACCAGTGGTCTGCGTGCCGGCACGCCTGCGACTACGACACGTGGACTGAAGGAAACCGAGTCCAAACAACTCGCGCACTGGATGGCCGACGTGCTCGACGACATTACCGACGAGACGACGATCGAACGCACGAAGAAGAAAGTCCTGGATCTTTGTGTGCAGTTTCCGGTGTATGCAAAGACAGCCGTTGAGGCTCGAAAACGCGCCTGATGCATTGCCCGTTCTGCAGTCACGCCGAAACCAAAGTCATCGATTCCCGGCTGTCCGGTGCCGGTAATCAGGTGCGGCGCCGGCGTGAATGCGTGCAATGTGGTGAGCGCTGGACGACGTTCGAAACCGCCGAACTCGTGATGCCACATGTCGTCAAGCGGGATGGTGCCCGCGCGCCATTCGATCCCACGAAACTGCGTCGCGGTATCGTCACCGCTCTGGAAAAACGACCGGTCAGCGCGGAAGACGTGGAAGACGTCATCCACCGGCTGACACATCGTCTCGCGACGCTTGGTGAACGCGAGATTCCTTCACACGAGCTCGGCGAATGGGTCATGGATGAGTTGCGTGAACTCGATCCGGTTGCTTATGTTCGGTTTGCTTCCGTGTACCGGAGTTTTCAGGACGTCAACGCATTCCGTGAAGAGATCGAGAAGCTACAGGAAGACGCCGTCGAAGCCGTTTTCAAACGGCACCAGATGTCGTTGTTGCCGGGCGACACGGACAAACGGCGCGCACGCAAATAAACGATGTCGGACGCCGACCATCGCTTCATGTCACGGGCGCTGGCGCTCGCCGAACGTGGTCTTTTCTCAACTGATCCAAATCCACGTGTAGGTTGTGTAATCGTCAAGGGTGGGAACATCATCGCCGACGGCTGGCATGAGCGGGCCGGCGGACCTCACGCCGAAACAGTGGCACTCGAAAACGCCGGGCTGGAAGCAAAAGGCGCCACGGCCTATGTAACACTCGAACCCTGCACCCACCATGGTCGAACACCACCCTGTGCCGATGCGCTGATCAACGCCGGTGTGGCACGGGTCGTTGCCGCAACCCTCGATCCGAGTCCGGAGGCTGGTGGTGGTCTCGAAAAACTGGCGACCGCCGGTATCGAAACGGATAGTGGTGTCTGTGAGGCCGAATCAAGAGCATTGAACCGTGGTTTTTTTTCGCGCTTCGAACGCGGTCGTCCGCACGTCACGATCAAGATGGCGATGAGCCTGGATGGGCACACGGCGATGGCGAGCGGAGAATCGAAGTGGATTACGTCGGAAGCGGCGCGAGCCGACGTTCAGAGTCTGCGCGCGCGCAGTTCGGCAATATTGACAGGCATAGGAACTGTGCTCGCCGACGACCCGCGTCTGAGTGTGCGTTTGAATGGCGCTCCCCGGCAACCGATGCGTGTTGTCATCGATCGCGAACTGCGTTGTCCTCTGGCCGCGCGGCTGTTGAACGGTGACGCGGAGGTCGTGATCTTCACCGGCGCTGAGGCGGCGCCGGTGTCCGGGTTCGAACAGGCGCACGTGCGTGTCGAACGGGTCGATGAAACCTCGGGTCGTCTGAATCTGGACGCTGTTTTGCGAAAACTCGCAACAGAGGGCGTCAACGAAGTGCTCGTCGAGGCCGGCCCGGGTCTCTGTGGCGCATTGATCGAACAAAAGCTGGTCGACGAACTGGTCATCTATGTGGCTCCGAATCTGATGGGTGATTCTGCGCGGGGGCTTTTTCACCTGCCGGGTATCGAACGTCTCGACCAGCGTGTCGAACTCGATATTCAGGATATTTGCGCGATCGGGCCGGACTGGCGTATCACCGCAACGTTTGAGGGGTGAACCGTGGGGCTCTACAGCAAATATATGTTGCCGCGAGTTGTTGATTTCGCGTGCGGCTTGAAACCGAACATGAAACAACGGCAAAAAGTCGTGCCGCGGGCGAATGGCCGGGTGCTGGAGATCGGTGTCGGTTCAGGGTTGAACTTCTCATTCTATGACCCGGAACGCGTCACAGGAGTCGTGGGACTGGATCCTTCGGTCGAAATGTTCGAACTCGTAGGCGACAAAACAGATGCACTGCCGTTTCCGGTCGAGTTCGTCGAAGGTGTTGCCGAAGAGATACCGCTGGGCGACCATAGCGTCGATACGGTGCTCGTCACGTACACGTTGTGCACGATCCTGGATGTCGTTGCGGCTCTGCGCGACATGCGCCGGGTGCTCAAGGACGATGGAACGCTTATTTTCTGTGAACACGGGCTGGCGCCGGATGAGAATGTGCGCAAATGGCAGCACCGTCTGAACCCGGTCTGGAACAAACTCGGTGGCGGCTGCAACCTGAACCGGAACATCCCCGCGTTGCTGCAGGATGGCGGGTTCCGGATTCGCGACATGGATCAAATGTATCTGCCGGGCTTCAAACCGGCGTCCTTCAACTATTGGGGGACCGCCGCTTGATCGGCCAATGACCGAGCCGCAATCCGGCAAACCGGCTAAACTAGCGCGATGTTTACCGGAATCATCCAGGGCAGGGGAACCGTCGGTTCCATCGAGCGTGCAGCAGACGCTGCGCGTCTGGTCATAGATTGCGGTCTGGACACATCCGATTGGCAGATCGGTGACAGCGTTGCGGTCAATGGCGTCTGCCTGACCGCGATCAGCATCGAAGCTGGCCGGTTCAGCGCAGACGTTTCGAGCGAAACCTTGTCGCGTACGACACTGGAATCACTCGAGAACGGGTCTGATGTGAATTTGGAACCGGCTTTGCGCTTTGGTAACCGGCTCGGTGGTCATCTGGTGACCGGACACGTCGACGGCGTCGCTCGTGTTGTGGAGCGACGCCCGGCCGGAGACGATTCGATCCGGTTCGCCGTCCGTGTGCCGGAGCATTTGTCGCGCTATATCGCGACCAAGGGTAGTGTCTGTGTCGATGGTGTCAGCCTGACAGTTAACCAGGTGGCCGGTACGGTATTCCATGTACAGATCGTGCCGCACACGCTCAGTGTCACGAACATCAATGGATATCGAGTCGGCACTGCTGTCAACATCGAAGTGGATTTGATTGCACGATATCTCGAACGTCTGAACACCGATCAAGAAACTGAAAGTAGTGTTGAGAGTAGTGTTGTGAAAGTGGTGTCGGAGAGTTGTTTTTCCAAAGACACCGGCGGGTCGAATTTCCGCATCTCCGAAAACTGCTCTCCGACACCACTTTCAGACACCACTTTCAGCTCTTCTGGGAATGAATGATGCAGGTTCATCAATTACATACGGTCAAACTGAACACGATCGAGGAAATCCTCGAAGAGATCCGCGCCGGCAAGATGGTGGTGATGATCGACGACGAGGAGCGCGAGAACGAGGGTGATCTAATCATGGCCGCCTCCCTCGTGCGTCCGGAAGATGTGAATTTCATGGCACGCTATGGGCGTGGATTGATCTGCATGACACTAACCCGCGAACGTTGCCGGCAGTTGCGGTTGCCGTTGATGGTCAGTGATACCGATCGCAATCACGCAACCAACTTCACCGTCTCGATCGAGGCTGCGGAAGGCGTTACGACAGGCATCTCCGCTTACGATCGTGCCCATACAGTACGCACCGCTGTCGCACCGGACGCAGCTCCGGAAGACCTGCGACAACCGGGCCATATTTTTCCACTGATGGCGCAACCAGGCGGTGTACTGACACGTGCGGGTCACACCGAGGCAGGTTGTGACCTTGCGCGGCTCGCCGGCCTGGGACCTGCCGCTGTCATCGTTGAAGTGCTTTCCGACGATGGCACGATGGCGCGGCGTGACGAACTCATCGGGTTTGCAAAAGAGCACGGATTGAAGATCGGTACGATCGCAGACCTGATCCGCTATCGGCTCGAAACCGAAGATTCGGTCGAACGGATTGCGCAGCGCTCCGTGCCAACGGAATTCGGCGAATTCGACCTGTATGCCTATGAGGACCATGTGAACCGAGCGGTTCACTTTGCCCTGGTCAGGGGACAGATCGATCCCGACGAACCAACGCTTGTTCGTGTGCATTTGCCGAGCACACTCGGTGATCTTATCGGCGTCGACTGGGCTTCGCTGGGTCGTCCTTTGAGTAGTGCGATCCAACGCATCGCCGATGAAGGAACCGGTGTTGTGGTTATCCTGAGACAGACCGAGAATCCACGTGAGCTCGTCATGGAAATGACGGGCGGTGACCGAGAGCCGTTACACGCCGGCGAACGTGACAGCGATGTCCTCAGGACTTACGGAACTGGCGCCCAGATTCTGCGTGACCTCGGTGTCAAACGCATGCGTGTGCTGAGTGCACCGAAACATCTTTACGGTATTTCCGGGTTCGGTCTCGAGGTGACCGAGTACGTTGACTAAAGAATCAGACAGATTGGTTTTTGGACAAAAATGGATCTGTCCCTTTATCAGGGACATGCTGGATGGAAGACATCAAAACAATAGAAGGAAACCTCGACGCATCGGATCTGCGCATCGTGTTGCTCGCGTCGCGTTTCAACGATTTCATCGTTGGACAGCTGCTGGACGGCGCTAGGAACGCGTTGCTGCGTCATGGTGCAAAAAACGCCGACATCAACATCGTCTGGGTGCCCGGTGCCTACGAACTGCCGATGGCGGCACGCAAACTCTCGGAGTCACGCCGATACGACGCGATCGTCGCACTCGGTTGTGTCATACGTGGCGCCACGCCACATTTCGATTACGTGGCTGGTGAGTGTGCAAAAGGGCTTGCGCGTGTCATGGAACAGTACGATGTTCCGATCGGCTTTGGTGTACTGACGACCGACACGGTTCAGCAGGCGCTCGAGCGTGCCGGCACGAAGTCCGGAAACAAGGGCGCCGATGCGGCGATCTCCGCGATCGAGATGGCAAACCTCCTGAGACGACTGGACTGATCGATGACCAATGGCCAGGGTAGTGGGCGTGGCCGCACCAAGGCGCGGCGGCTGGCAATGCAGGCGTTGTATCAACGGCAGATCGGCGGGCAGGACCCGAAAGACATCTGCAACGACTACATTCGCACCGGCCAGCTCGAAGACGCTGACGAAGACTACTTCACGGCCATACTGCTTGGGGTGACTGACGAGAGTTCCTCACTCGACGCAGCCCTTTCCGGATTTCTCGACCGGCCCGCCGGCCAGCTCGACCCGGTCGAACGGGCGATCCTGTGGATCGGCGCCTACGAATTGACCAATCGACCGGACGTGCCTTTCCGGGTCGTGATCAACGAAGCCGTGGAACTGGCCCGCACCTTCGGTGCCGAAGGCTCGCACCGCTATGTCAATGGTGTACTGGACAAGGTCGCGGCTGAATTGCGTGCCGACGAAGTGGTCGCAACCCGATAGTGCGACGTGCCGTCTGACGAATTTGCGCTGATCAAACGGTTCTTCGAACCGCTCGGCGGGAACCGCAACGACGTCCTGCTCGGTATCGGCGACGATGCCGCGGTCCTCGACCTGCCCGATGGAACACATCTGGTTGCCGCCACCGACACACTCGTTGAACAGGTGCATTTCGATGATCGGTTTTCATCCGCGGATATCGGTTATCGGGCACTTGCTGTCAATCTGAGCGATTTCGCTGCGGTCGGCGCGAGACCCGCGTGGGCTTTGTTGTCTTTGTCCCTACCGGAAGCGAACGACAGCTGGCTCGACGGATTCGCTACCGGGTTCCGTGAACTCGCACAGGCACACGCGGTGGTCTTGATCGGTGGCGACACGACACGTGGCCCACTGAACATCGCCGTGACGTTGCTGGGGCACATTCAGACAGAACGCAGATTGACACGCAGTGGTGCACGTCCGGGGAATCGGGTCTATGTGACCGGTACTCTTGGCGATGCGGCCGGTGCACTGGCCGGTACGAAAAACAAGACCTTGATGTCCCGTTTGCTCAGACCGAAACCGCGTGTCGCTTTCGGATGCACCCTGCACGGTCTTGCAACCGCTGCGATCGATGTATCCGACGGGTTGTTGGCCGATTGTGAACACCTCACCCGACAAAGTGGTGTCGGGGCCCGTATCGACGGGTCGTTGTTGCCGATATCGGACGAACTTCGCACGCAGTATCCCGATCAGGTGCTCGATCTCGCGCTGACCGGTGGGGACGATTATGAGCTGTTGTTTACGACGCCGCCGGATCGCGAAAAAGCGGTGATAGAACGCGCTGTTGAACAGAATCTGCGCCTTACCTGCATCGGTGAAATAACCGAAGATCAAACTGTGACGTGCGTCGTGGATGGTAAGTCCCACATACCTTCGAATAGAGGCTACGTGCATTTCGGTGGGACGCCATGAACCGCCCACCATCTGTGCGGGCGCAAACCGTGTTTTCAGATCCCGTCTGGTTTCTGGCCAGCGGTTTCGGAACCGGTCTTGCACCGCGGGCGCCCGGGACGGCAGGGACGCTCGTCGGAGTCGTGTTGCAGTGGATGCTGACACCGTTGGCCTGGACGTCGCGTGTTTTGTTGGTCCTGGTCTTGTGCGCAGCAGGGGTTTGGATCTGCGGACGTGCCGCCGAGAAAGTCGGCGTGCACGACCACCCGGCGATCGTGTACGACGAGGTGGCTGGCTATCTCGTCACGATGCTGTTTCTGCCCGGTGGCTGGGCCTGGATGGCAGCTGGATTTGTTGCTTTCCGGTTCTTCGACATCGTGAAACCGTGGCCGATCCGGCTCGTCGACGACCAGGTTCGCGGTGGGCTCGGTGTCATGCTCGACGATCTGATTGCGGGTCTGCTCGCGGGGAGCGTGCTGGCGGCAGGAGCCACAGCAGTGAGGTATTTGAATTGACGACGGCGACGATCACACAACTGATGGAGCAACCCGAACCCAAACGCGGTGGTAGTGATATCCCGAAGAAACTCGGGAAGTATGTGCCACTGAAGGAGGTCGGCAGCGGCAGCACCGGTGTCGTTTATCTCGCGCATGACCCTTACTACGGGCGTGACGTCGCGGTGAAGGTCTACAACCGTGAAATCATGGACGGCAACAATTCCGACGACGCCCGCAAGATGTTCTTCAACGAGGCACATCTCGCCGGGATGTTGCAGCATCCGAACATTCTCCCGATCTACGACGCCGGCGAAGAAGATGGGCTGTGCTACGTCGTCATGGAGCATGTGCATCGCGCACGTACGCTTACGGCCTACTGTGATCCCGACAATCTGTTGCCGATCGAAGACGTCGTAGAGATCGTTTTCAAGTGCGCTAAGGCGCTGCACTATGCGCACAGTCGTGGGGTGATTCACCGCGACATCAAGCCAAGCAACATCATGCTGACTTCGGATGGCGACGTACGCATCATTGATTTTGGCATCTCAGTCTGTGAAGACTCCGATGTGTCAATGATCCAGGGAATCGCCGGATCGCCGTCGTATATGTCACCGGAACAGGTGCGATCCGAAGAGTTGTCAAACAGTTCAGACATCTATTCGCTCGGTGTTGTCATGTACGAGTTGTTGACGGGACACCGTCCTTTCAAAGCTGGAAACCTCGGCAAACTTCTCCATCAGATCGTTTACTCGACACCGAAACCGGTTCACATACTGCGTCCGGAGATACCGGAAGTACTCGAGGACGTTGCTACAAAAGCCTTGCAGAAGGATGCGGAAAAACGTTTTACCAACGGGGCACAGTTTGCGGGTGAGTTGACACGTGCATTCCACGAGTTGTCGCGCAAAGAAAATGCCCTGGAAAAGCAGGAGCGATTCAACCTGCTGCGTCAGTGCAAATTCTTCCTCGATTTCTCGTATCCGGAAATCTGGGAGGTGATGCGTGCCGGGAACTGGCAAGAACGCGCGGCCGGAGAAGAGATCGTCAAGGAAGAACTGGACGACCGTTTCTATGTCATCATCACTGGTGAAGTACACGTTGAACGCGAAGGCAAAACCGTCGGATGTCTGATAGGCGGGGACTGTTTTGGCGAGACAGGCTATATAACGGAAGCGATGCGCTCCGCAACCATCCGTGCGCACACGGACGTGACGATGATTCGGGTCAGTTCGACGATGCTCGAACAGGCCTCGCCCTCATGTCAGCTGCACTTCAGCAAGGTGTTTCTGAGAACACTGATCGAACGTCTGCAGGGCGTCGAAAAGAAAGACTAGCCAGCCGTCGCTAATCCTCGTCGCAGTCGATTTCCTTGTCATGTTCGATGAGGGCGTAGGCGGAGTGATTGTGGATCGACTCGAAGTTTTCCGACTCGACGACGTAGGAAAGAACACGATCGTCTTCGTTCAAATGTGTCGCGACATCACGAACGATGTCTTCGACAAATCTCGGGTTGTCGTAAGCGCGTTCAGTGACGTGTTTTTCATCAGGCCGTTTCAGGATTCCATACAGATCACATGATGCCTTGGATTCCGCAATTTCGATCAATTCCTCGATCCACATGAATCCGCAGGTGCGCGCAGTGATGGTCACATGTGAACGCTGGTTGTGCGCGCCATAGTCAGAGATATCCTTTGAACACGGGCAAAGAGTCGTTACCGGTACGACGACGCGGATCGAGATCTGGCTTCTGTTTTCCCGGAACTCGCCGATCAGCGTAGCCTCGTAGTCCATCAGGCTCTCAACACCGCTGACCGGTGCCTTTTTCATCACGAAGTAAGGGAATGTCATCTCGATGTGTCCAACATCGGCTTCGAGACGTTCGGTCATTTCGGCGAGCATATCCTTGAACGACTTGACAGAAATCTCGCGTTCATGTGCGTGCAGAATCTCGACGAACCGTGACATGTGTGTGCCCTTGAAGTTATGCGGCAAGTCCACGTACATGTTGAAGCGTGCAATGGTGTGTTGTTCGCCTTCGCAACGGTCCTTCACGCGAACCGGATGATAGACGTCTTTGATCCCGACCTTGTTGATCGGTAGGCGACGCACGTCGGTACGGCTCTGGACGTCTTCAATCCCTTCTGTTGTCCGACCTTTCACGATCGCTTGCTTCATGTTCATTCCTCCGGCTCGAAATCGACGATCTCGTTACCGCCGGATTTGCGGATCAGCATCTGGACTTTCTGTTCGGCGGACTCCAGCGCCGCCTGACAGCGTTGGCCGAGTTCGATGCCGCGTTCGAATTGCTTCAGTGTTTCTTCCAACGGCAGCTCGCCGGTCTCCATGCGTTCGACCAGTTGTTCGAGTTCACTGAGGGCTTTCTCGAAATCGAATTCCCGGTTCTCTTTTGCAGCTTTTGCCGGCACGATCCGGTCCTTTTTCCAAAGCGCGTTACGTTACACTTCGCACCGACGGAGGGCAATGCGACGCAGCATTGACAGCCGACAGGCCCGTAACTAGAGTTCGTAGACCTAGTTTAGCATTCGCCCGGGAGGGATGGCATGGCCCTGAAAGGTTCACAGACCGAGGAAAACCTCAAAGCAGCGTTTGCCGGGGAGTCCCAAGCCAACCGCCGCTATCTCTATTTCGCGGCAAAAGCGGATGTCGAGGGTTACAATGACGTTGCCGTTGTTTTTCGCTCCACTGCAGAAGGCGAAACGGGTCATGCACATGGTCATCTCGGATACCTCGAAGAGGTCGGTGACCCGGCAACCGGTTTACCGATCGGCAGGACCGAAGCCAACCTGAAAGCGGCCATCGCCGGCGAAACCTACGAATACACCGACATGTATCCCGGTATGGCGAAAA
>JAZFZN010000067.1:0-2133 GCA_036475515.1 Gammaproteobacteria bacterium | reverse complement strand
CCGTGGTATGACCAGTCCGGACGACGCAATGACATTGCGCAACAACAACCGCTCGTACTACTCACAAGGTATTCAAGGTGTGTTCGACACCAACTTCGAACTCGGCGAGGGTCTGACCCAACTCGAGTTCGGTTTTCGTGTGCACGAAGACGAAGAGGATCGTTTTCAGGACGAAGACGGCTACCGGATGGACAACGGCCGCCTGGTTCTGACCACGGACAACCCGGGCGGTAGTCAGAGCAACCGTGTCAGCGACGCAGACGCGTGGGCGGTCTATGCAAAAGCCGACTTCGAACTCGGCGACTGGCACCTGATTCCCGGTGTGCGCTACGAAAACATCGATCTCGTGCGTCGCGACTATTCGACCAGCGATCCTGGGCGTTTGCTGGGCCCGACAGCCGTACGCGGCAACCATGTCACCGCCACCATTCCGGGTATCGGGGCAACCTATGATCTCGGTTCGAGCTGGCAACTGGTCGGCGGTATCCACAAAGGATTCAATCCGCCGGGACCGGGCAGTTCGGCGTCCGAAGAAGAAAGCACAAACACGGAATTCGGTGTTCGTTACAGCCAGGGACAGATCTACGTCGAGTCGATGTTGTTCCACAACGACTACCAGAATCTGGTCGGCACCTGTACAGCGTCGACCGGTGGCAACTGTATGGTCGGCGATCAATTCGACGGCGGCGAAGTCCTGGTCGCCGGACTGGAGCTGACGGCTGACTACAACCTGCCGTCGGTGTTCGGGAACATCGGTGTGCCGTTGGAACTCACTTACACCTACACACCAACAGCCGAGTTTCAGAACAGCTTCGCCAGCGGCTTTGATCCATGGGGCGACGTCATGGCCGGCGATCGGATGCCCTACATGCCAGAGAACCAGTTGCAGTTCATCACTGGTCTTGCCGCGGATCGATGGGGCCTTTATCTGAATACGCTCTATGTCGACGAAATGCGCAGTGAATCCGGCCAGGGTTCGATTCCGGCCGACGTGCTGATTCCGTCGCACACCGTGACAGACCTGGTCGGCAGCTACAGCTTCGGCCAGCACACCGAACTCATGTGGCGTGTCGACAACTTGCTCGACCGCGAATACATCGTTTCGCGACGCCCCGCGGGTTTGCGGCCCGGCAAACCACGCACCGCAATGATCGGGGTACAGTTTTCATTCTGAGTACCCGGACCCCGGAGGACATGTCATCCCGAGTGGCGTGGGCTCCCGAGGAACGTCATCCCGAGTGCAACGAGGGATCCATGCGGCCTTGTGGGTTCGTTTTCCCTGCGGATGCGAAGCGTATTGACAATCATTCTCATTTGCATTCCAATGGACGCATGTATGTTTGTATCTGCAAGGCCATAACCGACCACGAGATCCGCGACGCCGTCGACGGCGGTGCACGGACGCTGGCCGATCTCAGCAAAACACTCGGTATCGCTACCGGTTGTGGCCAGTGCGCCTGCGAGGTCGAACAGATCCTCGAAGATGCCCGCCCTTTGGCGCCGGTGCTGTACTACTCTGCGGCCTGAATGCGAACACGAATCAGAATCCGTCGCGTTCTAAATTCCCTTCAATAACAAAGCGTTAGCGAGCTTTCTCGCTCGTTGTTGCTATACTCCACCCCTGCCAGCCGCAATGGAGCACCTGTCGATGAAGGGCGACAAAAAAGTCATCGAACACCTGAACACCGTACTCAAAAACGAGTTGACCGCGATCAACCAGTACTTCCTGCATGCACGCATGCTGAAAGACTGGGGGCTCAAGGAACTCGCCGAAAAGGAATACCAAGAATCCATCGATGAGATGAAGCACGCCGATTCACTCGTCGAACGGATCCTGTTCCTCGAAGGCCTTCCCAATCTGCAGGACCTCGGCAAGCTCCACATCGGCGAAGACGCACCCGAGCTGCTCGCTTGCGATCTGAAGCTCGAGATGGAAGCACACCCGGATCTGAAAGCGGCGATAGCCTATTGCGAGGGTTGTGGCGAGTATGTCAGCCGCGAGCTGTTCGAAAGCATTCTCGAAGCCGAGGAAGAGCACATCGATTTCCTCGAGACTCAACTCGAACTGATCGAGAAAGTCGGACCGCAGAACTATCTGCAGTCACAGATGAGCTGACTGGTCAAAAGCGCGTT
>JAZFZN010000066.1:0-3015 GCA_036475515.1 Gammaproteobacteria bacterium | reverse complement strand
CACAACGGCGTCAGCCGGATTGTGTTTCAGATGACGTTCGAGTTCAGGACCGTCGCTGGCGTCAATCGGAAAAGTCTGTACGTTCAGGTTGCTGTAGTGCGCGGCAGCCTTCTCGAGGTTGTCCGCGTCGACGTCGGCCAGAGCTACCTGATAGTCACCTTCCTGGCTGATCAGGCCCGCGACGAGGCTGCCGATCTTGCCGGCCCCAAGCACGAGTACGCGCATTGCTGTCTCCCTGATGAACGCATCACTTTGGCGGGCGCCTGCCCGCGAGGCCGGGCATTTTGCCACCTTGTCGGTAGCCCCGCCACCCCATGGAACCGAGCCTCACGCATGGTTTTCAGGGCGCCGCTGGCGCAGTGTAGGATGACGCCATGACGCGCACACACAATGGCGATTGGAACCCCGCCAGCTGGCAGTCGAAACCGGCGTTGCAACAGCCGGTTTACGCTGATCAGGCGTCTGTCGAGGCCGTGATCGCGGAGTTGTCGCGACTGCCGCCACTTGTCACGTCTTTCGAGATCGAGATCCTCAGACATCGGATCGCCGAGGCACAACGTGGCGAACGTTTCATGCTTCAGGGTGGTGACTGCGCCGAGAGCTTTTCGGATTGCCGTTCGGATAAGATCGCCAAGAATCTCAAAATCCTGTTGCAGATGCGTCTGGTACTGCTGTACGGGCTGAAAAAGCCAGTCACACTACTCGGACGCATCGCCGGACAGTTTGCAAAACCGCGGTCGGCCGACACAGAGACCCGTGATGGTGTCACTCTGCCGAGCTATCGTGGCGATGTCGTCAACAGGCCGGCGTTTAGCCCGAAAGCACGCCAGCCGGATCCGGCATTGCTGCTGTCCGGTTACAAACACGCCGCGTTGACGCTGAACTTCGTTCGGTCGCTCGTAGACGGTGGTTTTGCAGATCTGCACCACCCGGAATACTGGAATCTGGATTTCGCGAAGGATTCGCCTCAGCACGAGCAGTTCCGAAACATCGCACAGATCATCACCGAATCATTGGACACGTTCGAGACCATTACCGGCGACGCTGCAAACGCATCCGGTCGGCACGATTTCTTCACGAGCCACGAAGGGCTGCTGCTGTTGTATGAACAAGCCCAGACCCGCTACATAGAACGACGTGGTCACTGGTACAACCTGGCCACGCATTTCCCTTGGATCGGAATGCGCACCGCAGCGGTTGACTGTGCGCATGTCGAATTCTTTCGCGGGATCGCGAATCCGATCGCAATCAAACTGGGTCCGTCAATGACACCAGAGTGGTTGCAGCAACTGATCGCTGTTCTGAATCCCGGTGACATTCCGGGTCGCATCACACTGGTTCATCGTTTCGGTGCTTCGGAGATCGGACAACGTCTTCCGCCACTGGTCGATGCCGTGCGCTCGGCCGGTGCGACAGTCCTGTGGTGTTGTGATCCGATGCACGGTAACACCGAAGTCACGATCAGCGGTGTAAAAACCCGGCGTTTCGACAGGATTCTGAAAGAAGTCGAAACCGCGTTTGCGCTTCACAAAGATCTCGGTACACGCCTGGGTGGTGTGCATTGCGAACTGACCGGCGAGGACGTGACTGAGTGCACGGGTGGGGCGCGTGGTCTGACCGAGGCGGACCTGCAACGCGCATACCACTCGCAGGTCGACCCGAGGCTCAACTACGAGCAGGCGCTGGAACTCGCGATGCGCATCGCAGGCCGACAGGCCTGACCTCTCTGCTATCATTCGCGCCCCGGCCGGACCCGCCGGCCAAGCCTGTATGCGAGCAATACCAGAACAATGAAATTCGAGAAATTTCAGGTGCCCGACCAGGGCCAGCGAATCGGGGTCAACGATGACTACACGCTGAATGTACCGCATCGTCCGGTCGTGCCTTTCATCGAAGGTGACGGTATTGGCGTCGACGTGACACCCGTGATGCGTGCGGTCATCAATGCGGCCATCGACAAAGCCTATGGTGGCGAACGTCAGATCGCGTGGATGGAAGTTTTTGCCGGCGAGAAAGCGGTCGCGAAATACGGTGAAAACAGCTATCTGCCCGATGAAACGTTGTATGCGCTTTCGGAATACGTCGTATCCATCAAGGGACCGCTCGGTACACCGGTTGGCGGCGGCATACGCTCCCTGAACGTGGCGATACGCCAGAAGCTCGACCTCTATGCCTGTGTTCGCCCGATCCGCAACTTCAGTGGTATTGCGACACCGATGAAGGAATCCGATCTGATCGACATGGTCGTATTTCGAGAAAACACCGAAGACATCTACGCCGGCATCGAATGGCCGGCCGGCAGCGAAGAAGTACAGAAAGTCATCGAGTTTCTGCAAACGGAGATGGGCGTCAACAAGATCCGATTTCCGCGCAGTTCTGCGATCGGCATCAAGCCGGTTTCGCGTGAAGGATCCGAACGCCTGATGCGCAAAGCGCTGCATTACGCAATCGACAACGATCGTGTGTCGGTTACGCTGGTGCACAAAGGCAACATCATGAAGTACACCGAGGGTGGTTTCCGCAACTGGGGCTACGAGGTCGCAAAAGCGGAATTCGGTGCAAAAGAGATCGATGGGGGTCCGTGGAGTACGTGCAAAAATCCGAAAACCGGACACGACATCGTCGTCAAAGACATCATCGCGGATAATTTCCTGCAGCAGATCCTTATGCGTCCAGAGGAGTTTGACGTCATCGCGACACTGAATCTGAACGGAGACTATATTTCCGATGCGCTGGCGGCACAGGTGGGCGGGATCGGAATTTCACCGGGTGCAAACATCGGCAACGCCTTGGCCGTGTTCGAAGCGACCCACGGCACCGCACCGGGCTACGCCGGGAAAAATCGAGTCAACCCGGGGTCACTGATCCTGTCCGGCGAGATGATGCTGCGTTACCTGGGTTGGACGGAGGCCGCCGATCTGGTTCTCAAAGGAGTACGCAATACCATCGCCGCGAAACAACTCACATTCGATCTGGCGATGATGCGCGAAGCGATCAAAGTGCCGAAACGCGAAC
>JAZFZN010000065.1:0-2225 GCA_036475515.1 Gammaproteobacteria bacterium | reverse complement strand
TAAGAGTCACTTTCAGCCGAGACGCTAAGTAGCCGAAGTGGTGGGACTTCGGGAATCTCAGAACTTTCACGAGTTCCCAAAAAGACACAAAGCGTGATGAACGGCGTATTGATTCGCTCGCGAAACGTGATGTTGAGTTCTCGGATGATCTCATTGACCAGGTCAGGAACGAGAAGATCGGCAACCGCAAGTACCGGTGCCGAACATCCATGTCACCACGCACGGACTGGCAAAGAGGTGTATGGCAAGGTTCGCCTTGGCGCAGTCTCTCACACCTGGCCGCGCTGTCACCGCGCACCAATCTCTGATTTGGACGACATCGGCAGAACCTGAATCACGAACGCGGAGTTCATCGAGTCGACGGGGGTAACGCCTAGAACCACGTAGTGCTTTAGCGGAATCTTGATGGTCGTTTCTAACTGACAAAGCATTTTCACAGTCGCGTTCGATGCGTTCGGTAAACTCTCGCTCGCTTCGATCGATATCTGAAGCTTGGGACGTGCCTGCTCGGTACCATGAGCCGAAATTCCGTCCTGCACGGATCCGGAGATTCGCAGGTCGCAGGGTCGATCTAGCTTGGCGGTTCCGGCGGCCTCAAACGGTCCCGTCGTGTTGATAACCACTTGTGCGACTATCGACGGGTTGGCCATGTCGATTTTGGCAAGTTCCGTGACGACATCGTCGAGACTCGCCGGCATTTTACGTACTCGGTCACGCTGCAAACCATCGACCAGCCACATGACTCGTAATTGATACGTGTTTGGCGAAGGTGCGGCTGCCGGTCGTTGATCGAGTCGCAGCAGTACGGCTTCGATGACATTCAAAGTGTCGGGCTTTCCCTGTACGATGACCGTGTTCTGCTCTTCGTCCACAGAGAATTGTGCGTTCTCGCCGCACAAGAGCGAAAGGGCCGACAAAATCGCGTGATCGGGCTTGCGATACCGAAGCGAGAAGACCTTTATATCCGTCGGGTTTTTCTCAACGTCAATGACCTGGATCAAGTCTTCGACAGCCGCCATTGTCTTATGAGTGCCGTAAACGATGACTCGATTCGATCTGGCATCGGCGCTGATCCGAACGGAAGCGGACTCTTCATCGGTACCGAGGAAGGGTGTAAGTAAACTGACGACTGTTGCGGCGTCGGTGAATTTCAGTTGGAATACCTGAAGCCTCAGCTTGGGCTTCTCATCCTCAGCAGCGTCGAGTCTATCGATCAATTCAGTAATTTCAGCCACTTGCATCGGTGTTCCCTGGATGAGAAGCACATTCGATCTTACGTCGGGTACAACTCGCAGCGACTTTTGCAGATCCGCATAGAGTTTGGAAATGGTTTGCGCGACTTCATCTGCTGAAGCAGCTTTCAGGTGAACCACCGTGAATCCCGGTTTTGGCTGCTCGGGTCGGGCTTCCTGTCCCAACGTGTTGCCGCCCATCCAGGAGACGATGAGTGCCAGAATTGCGCTACGCTGGAAATTGACGATTCGTTTGTGATGAGGGGTCATAGTTTTCTCCCTTTGAATGGCAAGGTTCATTTCGTTTGTGGGCTGTGGTTGGTGTTAAATGTGGGAAATATGCGAAAAACGTAGACATGCGGGCTGTCCGTCGGCACTTCGACGGCAATCGCGTTGCGACTCGTCTCGACGGTTACTACGGGCTTTAACACGGCCGTTAATCGGACCGTCCGTTCAACGCGCGACTGAGGCGTTTGGTCTACGGTTGTTGGACTGCGTGGAAGCTCTGCTTGCTGAGGCTGGTACAGTAGATGTGTGATGCCAAACACGAACAGTGCCGCGACAAGCAATGTCAGCGACGCGGTGATCCACCGTTTCAATGCGGCGCGGTGCGTGGCGCGTTCGATGCGAATGACCAATTCTGAGGGTGGGGCGCACGACGCGTCGCCTGCGGCCAACAGCTTTTCGATCGACTGTTGCAATTCCACCTCAGCCGTGCATGCCGAACAGTGCTCCAGATGAGCTGCGAACCGCTCGTGGTGCAGTTCGGCCAAGGAACCATCCAAATACTCGTCCAGCATATCACAGGTTGAATCGGCCATTAATCTATCGCCTTTATCGCTTCGAAATCTCCGCGTATAGATCTCTCAAATTCTGTCGCATTTGTTTGCGTGCCAGTGAAATGCTACTTCTGACGGCTGCCGGAGCGATCTGCAGTACCTCTGCGATCTCGGCAACCGACAAGTCCTGGCAGGCGTGCAGATACAGGACCTG
>JAZFZN010000064.1:0-2433 GCA_036475515.1 Gammaproteobacteria bacterium | reverse complement strand
GAAAGGATCATTACTTGGACGCCGACACTCAAGGAGGCGGTTCGCAATGCGCGCTTTTTGCCTAGACCCGTTCGATGGATGTATCTGTTTTGCACACGCACAGGTTCAAGCTATACAACTGATGGGTTTCGGAGCATTTGGCAACGAAAGATGCGCTCAGCGTTAGAGGGCAAAGTATTGCGGGAAAGGTTCACTACCCACGATATTCGGGCCAAATCAGCGAGTGACGCAAACGATCTCGAACGTGCACAAGATTTGCTTGGGCATACGAATAACAAAGTAACAAGGGAACATTACCGGAGGCTTCCTGAGCAGGTTAAGCCTCTGAAGTAGATTTTATTGGAAGCGGGCCGAAATATTGGAAGATTGAGGGAAGCTGATAGCTTATAAGCCATTGATTAAATTGGTGGCCAGGGGCGGAATCGAACCACCGACACGCGGATTTTCAGTCCGCTGCTCTACCAACTGAGCTACCTGGCCAGATAGCATCTGCGGATGCGGAAAGGCGCGTATTCAAACCGGTTCGCACGGGTCAGTCAAGGGACGCGGGCCAGCCGGGTCAGTCCTTGTCGAGCCGGGTCTTGGCGTCGCGGATTCGGGCCTCGAGGGACTTGATATCGATCGGAGACTCCGTCGCTCGCTGTAGACCCGATCGCTGTAAATAGGGGTGGATCTCGGTACGCAGATGGGCGCGCATGTCGTGTCCTAGACGTCGTTTGCGTTCTTGTCGCAGCGTATCGATCGCGATCGGAGCGACGACGGCTTTTTCGCCCGGCCCCGGATCTGCCTGCACCAGAATACGTCCGTCGTAGTCGACGACCATGCTGCCACCGGGCCAGCTGAACGGCGGATAGTGCGCCATCTGTGCGCCCTGGTTTGCGGCGACGACGTATACGGTGTTCTCGAGCGCCCGGATGCGGTTGACGAGTGTCCACCAGCTCATCGGTTCCGCTGTGCCCCAAGGATCCATATAGGCAGATATCCGGATGATCACCTCCGCGCCGTTGAACGCGATCTGGCGGATGGTCTCCGGAAACAGCCAGTCGTAGCAGGTTGCGACACCGAGCCGACCGATCTCGGTATCGACCACAGGAAAAGGATCCTCAGGATAGTCCGGAATATCGTGCGGACTCGTGTGCACTTCCCATGGAATCCACGGATTTACTTTTCGGTACTTGCTCAGGATTCCTGCAGGACCGATCAGAAGCGTTGTGTTGAATACATGCCCCGGATAGGCATCGTCGACTTCGAGAAACGAACCAGTCTGTATGTACACACCGTACTTGCGCGCGAGTTTCTCGTATTGATCGGTGTGTTCGTTTGGAACCGGAACGGCAAGATGCTCGAGCAAGCCCTCGACGGTCTGATACACAGGCGGAGTGTGGGCAAACTCGGGAAACACGAGCAAACGTACATCAAAGAAGGGTTCATAGCCGAGCACCGTCTGCTCGATCATCTCGCACATGCGTCGTGTGCGATCAGCGATCTCGGTTCGATCTGACGGTGACGGAAAATCGGTCTGGCACGCCGCAGCGTAGTAGAGGTCGGTCATAGTCGGCGGCCTCGCTGGGGACTCCTAGTCGCCTTTTTCTCGAGCGGCTGTAACTTGCGCGGCAGCGATCAGAACCTCCGGAGTGAGCCGTACTTTGTAGTTGGGATTGGCGTAGACGAACTCGATGGTTCCATTGGTGCCGATGACAAACGTGGCAGGCACCGGCAGATTGTGATGCGTGCGGTCGGATGCACCCTCCAGGTCATGGCCGTGCTCGACATAGTTCTTGTAAGTGGCAGCATCGAGGTGAAAAGCCACGCCGAATGCCTTTGCGACGTCGAGGTCGTTATCCGAGAGCACGATGTACTCGACATCGACTTCCTCCAGGGCGGCACTCAGCGTATCCGGGCTGTCGGCGCTCAGGAACAAAAGATCGAACCCCATATTCAGCAGTTCGGGTTCGACATGCCGCAGGTCCATCAGATAGCGCGTGCAATACGGGCACCACCCGCCCCGGTAGAACGTAATTATTACTGGCTTCTCGAGTGCGTCCGGGTTGAACAAAAAGTCACTATTGTCAGGACGCCGGGCCGCAAACGACGGTGCACGAGCACCCGGCAACAGCGGACGCACCTGATCGGCGCGGGGTGCTACCGTCGCGTCGCCTGATGTCGAATGTTCGTTCGTGCACGCGACAGCAGACCAGAAAAGAAGAATCACCAAAGCCTTGAGAGCCCGGTCCAGCCCCGTTTTCACAGGCGTACTCCTTTGCAGCGTGAAGCATGACGTGTCCTAGGCCTCTATTGTTACACACGAACCGGTGGGACAAAAAAATGCGTGACGTAGAAGTCACGCAAGTCTTTCATTCCCGTCTTTGTTCTTGTTCTTTTATTCGGCCGTCGCTTGTGGGGCAGCGTCTCGGCGATCGATCGACAGGTAAT
>JAZFZN010000063.1:0-2481 GCA_036475515.1 Gammaproteobacteria bacterium | reverse complement strand
GTTTCCACGGCCCGAGATCTTCCTCCCAACCGGTAAACTCCGGTTGCTTGTCCAGATGTCCGTACAAAAGCACGGTGTCTTCCGAATCGCCGGGAATGTCGATGAACAAAAGCGGTGTACGTCCCGGAACCCGGAGCACTTCGATTGTCATGCCATTGATCGGTTGTTGTTTGCACCAGCTTTCCGCGAGCACCGCATCGTCATCAATGTACACGTGTTGTTCCCAGTCCGGGTCGAACAATGGCGACTTGTTCGGAATCTTGACGTATTCATACAGAGTGGGGACGATGGAATCGTCCCACATCGCATCGATAAAGCTGCGTGCGGCGACTGTATCGAGGGCGGCGAGAGCGAGAGATGATGTGGTCATAGTGCGTAGACTATAGTTCAAAGTGGAGCAAATGATGAGGGGGCGGATCAACCTCGCTGAGCGTGATGTCTGAACCGTCCCTGAGTTCGGTTACGGTTCAGGCAGATCGAAAAACCTGCGGGCGTTGGCGCTGGTAATCTCGGCCAGTTCCTTCGTCCCGATCCCCAGAGCAGCCGCGACGGTAGTGGCGATGTGCGCCAGGTACATCGGTTCGTTTCGCCGCGATTTCGGCTTTGGATCAAGATCCCGTGGCATCAGATAGGGCGCGTCGGTTTCGATCATCAATCGGTCACGGGGGATTGCAGGGACGACTTCCTTCAGGTGCGTACCGCGGCGGTCGTCGCAGATCCAGCCGGTGATTCCGATGTACAGGTCGAGATCCAGGCACTCCCTGAGTTCCCGGGCGGTTCCGGTGAAACAATGGGCGACACCCGCAGACAGGGTGTCCCGATGTTGCTTCAGGATCGCGACGAATCGGTCCTGTGCACCGCGCTGGTGCAGGAATACCGGCTTTCCGGTCTCAGCCGCGATCTGCAATTGCGCTTCGAAAGCCTCTTCCTGCGCCTCGGGTGTCGAAAAATTGCGGAAGTAGTCGAGGCCACACTCGCCAGCGGCTACCACCTCCGGACGCTTCATCAGGGTCTTCAGCTTTGGCGCTGTTGATGCGTCGAACTCCGAGGCGTGGTGTGGGTGTACACCGGCGGTAGCAAACAAGTACCCTGGCTGTGTGGCTGCGAGATCAGCTGCGGCCGAGCTGGCAGCCAGTGAACTGCCTGTAATTACCATCTGAACGACACCGGCATCGCGTGCGCGTGCCACAACCGCATCGCGATCTTTGTCAAAGCTGTCGTGCGCCAGATTGATGCCGATATCGATCAGGTCCATGTAGTACCGTTCACTTTCGGAAGGCTGCCGGGGTCGCCGAGCCTGGGCGTCATAGTCTATAGTCTGTGGTCTGCGGAATGTATTCGGGAACGAGGGCACAAGGAGATGACGGAAGAAACATCCCAACATGACGAAACGGCGACGGATCCGACGGCTGAGTCTGTTGCTACCAACGAAGTAAAACAAAGGGTCCAGTCGAGCGGCACGTGGCTGCGTTTGCTGTACATGTTCCTGTTCGCCGTAATCGGCTCCGTGGTCGTGATGGCGGTGGGCGTGATCGCGCTGTTTCAGTTTGTCCACGCGATCCTGACGGGTCATCCGAACGACAACCTCGTTTCGTTCAGCCGTGACCTCGGGGTGTACTGCCTGGATATCATCCGCTATCTGACATACCAGTCCGACGATCGGCCTTTTCCGTTTGCACCGTGGGCGGAAGAGGTAAAAACGCTGATCGACGAGCCTCCCGACGGCTGAATGCTCAGGCGTCGGGCTGCCAGCGAAACAGAAGAGATCCGATCGCGAGAAACACGATCGTCATGACGCCCAGCGTCGCGATCTGTGGCGCCACGTCCATGGTCCCCGCGCCGTCCAGCATGATGGCACGGGCAGCGTCGAGAAGATGCGTCAGAGGAAAAGCGTTCGCCGCCTGCTGCATTACGGGGTTCATTCCTTCCATCGAGAACCACACCCCGGACATCAGCATCATCGGCCAGGTGATCATGTTGAGCAGCCCACCCGCGAGTTCCTCGCTGTTGATGCGTGCCGCAACGATAAGACTGAGTGCGATCATTGACACGGCGCCGAGTGCAGCAACGCCAAACAGCAACAGATCGCTACCCTCGGACTTGAATCCGATCAGATATTTCGTGCCGACGTAGACAAAGGCGGTCACAAACATGATCAACATCAGACGCGAACATACCTGTGCTGACATGAATTCGATCGGCCACAACGGTGTGGCCTGCAGACGTTTCAGAAAACCGTTCTTGCGGTAGCGCACGACCACATAGCCGACGCCGAACAGACAGCTGAACATCATGTTCATGCCGAGTATCCCGGGCAGCAACCAGTCGATGTAGCGGATCTGCTTGCCGGTCACTTCACCCCGTTCAAAACCACCTCCGGGGCTGGCGTAGGAGTTCAGCACCTTCTCGAGGAAGTAGCCTTTCGGTGCGTCGGCGTTGATCCAGTATTTTGGTTGCGATGAAAAATCGACCAGCATGTCG
>JAZFZN010000062.1:0-6834 GCA_036475515.1 Gammaproteobacteria bacterium | reverse complement strand
GGCAGGTGTTTCAGCGAGGGACGAACGATTGCTTCGATATCGCCGGTTCCGTCGGGCAGACGTCGTGCCGCGAGATCGGCCAGCAACTCCGGCAAACCGGCTTCCAGACAGCGTTCACGGACAGTTGCCGACAATGGTCGTTCGGCAATGCGAAGTTTTTGTTGCATCAGTGGCGAACCACGATCACTCGATCTCGCATCCGTGGATGTCGACCTGAGCCCCTGGACGCGTGTTCGGACAAGCTTCACGACCGTCCGGAATGCCGTCCTGGTCCGAATCCGGTTCACAGCCCCGGTTATTGACGGTGGCGCCCTGCGGTGTTGCCGGGCAGGCATCGAGCCGTTCGACGACACCGTCGTTGTCTGTGTCGAACTCGCAGCCACGCGTGTCGACGTCGGCGGTGGCGGGAGTCGCCGGACAGCTGTCCTGGTCGTTCGGAACACCGTCCCTGTCCGAATCGACACGGGTCGACGCAATGACCGGCACACTGCCGATCGGGATGTGTATCCCCAGGTGCGCTGTGTTGTCGTTCAGAGAAATCGAATCGTTCTGCTCGGCGATGTAGCGGACATCGAATCGCAATGACGCCGCGTCGTAGCTGTCGCCGAGGCGCGACACAAAACCGACACCGGCGTCGGCAAACAAAGTGTAGTTTTTCGCTGCTTCGTCGAGGTCAATCGCGCCTGCGCCCACCAAAACGAAGGGTGCGAATCGCGCCGACCGATTCAGGAAGAACAAACCGTCGAACTGGATGCCGTACTGATCGATATCGTTTCCGATTGTGTCGTCGACGTTAAGGCTGCGCCAGGTGCCGCCAAACTCGATATTGAACACAGGACTGATGCGTTTTCCGAAAAACAGGCTGCCGCCGAAACCTTCCTCACCGGCGGGACCGCCTGGCTGACCGTCCGGATTGAACGAATCTCCCGCGGTATAGCTCACGAGCGGCGCGAAGTACCAGTCGTTCTGGGGCGCCGGTGCGCCACCGGCGACGGGACTCGACACCAGCATGATCAGCGATGCCACCACGTATGGTTTTCGCGGATTTGGCTCTAACGCCATGTCCGTGGTCTGTCCACAGTTGAAACGCGTCCGTTGCTGTGTTCGGGTCTGGTCGAAAAACTGCAGGCTGCGGGAAGCAGCCAAGCTCCGTGATAGGATACCGCCTTTTTCAGGCAGGTGTGGTAGACGCGACCATGGAAGTCAATCAGATTCGCAGCCGGATCAGCGATTTTTTGGAACGGACGGAAAGCCTCAGGGGGTATCTTTGACTACGCGGGTACAAAGAAGCGCCTGGCGAAAGTCGAACATGAACTGGAGGATCCAAACGTCTGGAGCGAGCAGCAACGCGCCCAGGAACTCGGCCGCGAACGCGCACGTTTGAGTGAACTCGTCGGCCGCATCGATGCCCTGCAGAATGGCATCGACGAAGCTTCGGAGTTGCTCGAACTCGCCACAGAGGAAGAAGACGACGACACCGTCGTGTCCATCGAAAATGACCTCGAGCGGCTCGGGTCAACTCTGGAATCACTCGAATTCCAGCGGATGTTCTCGAACCCGATGGACCCGGTGAATGCGTTCCTCGATATACAGGCCGGCTCCGGCGGCACTGAAGCGCAGGACTGGGCCGATATGCTTTTGCGCATGTATCTACGTTGGGGCGAGGCGCGCGGATTCGAGAGTGAAATCATCGAAGCGTCGCCCGGGGAAGTTGCCGGTATCAAGAGCGCGACCGTTCGTGTTGCCGGCGATCATGCCTACGGTTGGCTGAGAACCGAAACCGGTGTACACAGACTCGTACGCAAGTCGCCGTTCGACTCCGGGAACCGGCGGCATACATCGTTCGCGGCCGTGTTTGTGTCACCGGAAATCGACGATGAGATTGAAGTCGATGTGAATCCGGCGGACTTGAGAATCGATGTGTATCGTGCAAGCGGCGCCGGTGGACAACACGTGAACCGAACCGAGTCTGCAGTGCGTATTACTCATGTTCCTTCGGGCATTGTCGTACAGTGTCAGAACGACCGCTCGCAGCACAAGAACAAAGCAACTGCGATGAAACAGCTGCGTGCGCGGCTTTATGAAATGGAACTGCAGAAGCGACGCGAGGAGACCCAGGCGGTCGAGGACTCGAAGTCAGACATCGGCTGGGGCAACCAGATACGTTCTTACGTGCTGGATCAATCGCGAATCAAGGATCTCCGAACCGGTGTCGAAACCGGAAACACCCAGGCCGTGCTCGACGGAGCCCTGGATCCTTTTCTGGTTGAAAGCCTGAAGCAGGGAATCTAACGGAATGAACGATCGCGACGAGAATTTCCTGATCGCCGAACGGCGTTCCAAACTGAAGGAACTGCGTGGCGAGGGTCAGGCCTACCCAAACGACTTCCGACGCGACGCGCTGGCGGATGAACTGCACCGTCTCTATGGCGAGCACTCCGACACGGTGCTCGAGAGCATGTCACAAACCTTGCGTGTTGCCGGCCGCATGGTCGGCAAACGCGTGATGGGCAAGGCGAGTTTCGCACATCTGCAGGACTCATCAGGGCGTATCCAGGTCTATCTGCAACGCGACCATTTGCCCGAAGGCTTGTACAAAAAGTTCAAAACATGGGATGTCGGTGATCTGATCGGTGTCGCGGGTACTTTGTTCAAGACCAAAACCGGGGAGCTGACGGTGCGTGCCGACGACGCGCGTCTGCTGACCAAGTCACTGAGACCGCTGCCGGACAAGTTCCACGGTCTTGCCGACCAGGAGACACGCTACCGGCAACGTTATTTGGATCTCATCGTCAACGAAGAAGCCAGGCGTATCTTCAAGATACGGGCGGAAATCGTGCGTTATGCACGAAACTATCTCGATGCTCTGGGTTTCCTCGAAGTCGAAACGCCGATGATGCAGCCGGTACCGGGTGGGGCGCTGGCACGTCCGTTTGTTACCCACCACAACGCGCTCGATATTCCTTTGTATTTGCGTGTGGCACCGGAGTTGTATTTGAAGCGTCTGGTCGTCGGCGGTTTCGAAAGGGTTTACGAGATCAACCGGAATTTCCGGAACGAGGGTGTTTCGACGAAACACAATCCGGAATTCACGATGCTGGAGCTCTATCAGGCCTATGCGGACTGTGACGACATCATGCGGTTGACCGAGACACTGGTCAGCAGCATGGCCGAGTCATTGTTTGGCACTTGCGATATTACTTACCAGGGGCAGCACTACAGACTCGAAACCCCGTTCGAACGCATGACGGTCGAAGAATCGATCCGCAAGCACAATTCGGACCTGGTGTCGGCAGATCTTCGCGATGCCGACTTGCTGCGCAAGTACTGTGATCGGCACGATTGGGCATACGAAGACCAGCACGGTGCAGGGAAACTGCAGATCGGGATTTTCGAAAAGTCGGTTGAACGGCATCTTGGAGGACCTTTGTTCATCACGTCGTATCCGGCTGAAGTGTCGCCACTGGCCAGACGCAACGACGCGGATCCGTTTCTGACCGATCGTTTCGAATTCTTTGTCGCCGGCTGTGAAATTGCGAACGGTTTCTCGGAGTTGAACGATCCGGAGGACCAGGCCGAGCGGTTCGCCGAACAGGCGAAGGCGCGCAGTGGGGGAGATCAAGAAGCGATGGTTTTCGACGCGGACTACATCCGCGCACTGGAATACGGTCTGCCACCGACCGGGGGGCTGGGTGTCGGTATCGATCGACTCGTCATGTTGTTTACCGACTCTGCGTCGATCCGCGAAGTGCTGTTGTTCCCGCTGCTGAAACCCGAGGTCTAGCCAACGGCTCAGCTGTTGGCTGGTTCTTCGTACGGCAACCCGAGTCTTTGCAACGCTTGTCCACCGACAGTCAGAGCTGAATCAAGAGCCGGCAGGCGAACGACAGCGAGCAACTCGAATCGATCCGCTGCTGGTGCACAGCGGACGACGCGCCCGACCGGGTCGCCGTTGTTCGTAACCAGATCTCCGGCATTCGCAGAACGGGTGGTCGCGAATCGGAACATCCGTTGCTTTACCGATCCCCGGTATCGCAAGCGTGCAATGATCTCCTGGCCGGGATAACAACCTTTGCTGAAATCGATTGCACCGGTCAGGTCCAGATTCAACGCCTGTGCAACAAACTGCTCGCGGTTTGCGGCAACAATCGACGGCAACCCGTCACGGATTTCGGCGAGGTCCCAGATCTCTGCCTGGTGCTCTTCGGTGTTCATCACCGCGATCGGTTTTTCGTCGACGCCAACGGTCAGCCGCCGTCCATTGCGGACAACGACGTACGCATCGTCGCCCACCATTGCCGACGTCGGGGATCCGATCACGGTATGCGATTCGTTGAGGTTCTCGAGCGCGACGTCGGCCCTCAGGACGTATCGCGCCAGATGGTCGAGCACCGGTTGGACTTCGCCAGCGGGGAGAATCCAGAAAAACCCGCTGTTCGTGCCGATGAGCCACCCGACCGAGAACACGCGGCCCCGCGCCGTATTCAACGACGTGAACTGGCACTCACCGATGCCGAGAGCGGCAACGTTGCTCGACAGTTGCGCGTGAAGAAACGTTGTTGCATCGGCACCCCGGATACCGAGCACACCGTAGTTCGTGAGTCTGAGCGGGGCCTTAGCGGACACAATGATTACCAGAAGCCCGTAGTCACATGTGAATTATGCGGGGGGATGCGCGTGGATTGCACGTTCAGCACGTCTGGGAGAAAATGCGGGTCGCTAAACGACCGAACAAACGATGTCGAAGCGCGAACGAAAGACAGATCAGCATCCCAAGGAACAATCCCCACAACCCGCTCGTTCCGGAGCTAAGCCGGATCGGCCGAAGGAGATCGGGGGTCGAACCGGTCCCGAACCGACGCGGTTCGGGGACTGGGAAAAGAACGGTCGTTGCATCGATTTCTGAAACATCTTGGCCGGAGAGGGTTGCATGAGTGAGCGAGGCGCACCGCTGTCGCCGCACCTGCAGGTGTACCGATGGCAGATCCCGATGGCCCTGTCGATTCTGCATCGGGCGACCGGAACTGTTCTGAGTATCGGAGCGGTATTGCTGACCATCTTGCTGGTTGCCGCCGCTTCCGGTCCGGACAGCTACGAACCGGTCGCTTCGTTTCTCCAGTCTGCCCTTGGCCGCTTGGTGATGGTCGGATTTGCGTTTTCGTTGTTTCTCCATCTCGCCAACGGCATTCGTCATCTGTTCTGGGATGCAGGCTGGGGATTCGAAATCAAGACCTACTTTCGATCGGGCTGGGTCGTTCTGATCACGGCCGTTGTGGCCACCGTTGTCGCGTGGTGGATCGCGTCCGGAGGTCTGTCGTAGCATGCGTTCGCCACTGGGTCGTGCGCTGGGTCTGGGGTCCGCAAAAGGCGGCACCGATCACTGGTGGGCACAACGTGTGACAGCAGTCGCGCTGATACCACTGATCGGGTGGGCGGTCTTCTCGTTGCTGATGCTCGGGCGACTCGACCACGACGCGCTCGTGCAATGGATCGACCGGCCCATCAACACAATTGCGCTGCTCTTGTTGCTCGGAACGCTTTTTTATCATTCCGAACTCGGGATCCAGGTCGTGATCGAGGACTATGTTCACGTCGGCTGGCTCAAGGTGCCGTCCCTGATGCTTTCCAAGTTCGTACATGTCGCCCTCGGTGTGGCATCGATATTCGCCGTGTTAAAAATTGCGTTCGGGATCTAGGTATGGCGGCGTACCAACCGATTGACCACAAATACGACGTTGTCGTAGTGGGCGCCGGCGGCGCAGGCTTGCGTGCGACATTCGGAACGGCCGAACAGGGTCTCGATACCGCCTGTCTGACCAAAGTGTTCCCGACCCGCAGTCATACTGTTGCCGCGCAGGGTGGCATCAGCGCAGCGCTCGGCAACATGGGCGAGGATGACTGGCGCTGGCACATGTACGACACGGTCAAGGGTTCCGACTGGCTCGGTGACCAGGATGCGATCGAGTACATGTGCAAGGAGGCGGCGGATGCTGTCATAGAACTGGAGCACTATGGTGTTCCTTTTTCACGAACCGAACAGGGACTGATCTATCAGCGCCCCTTTGGTGGGATGACGACACATTTCGGCGAAGGTACCGCGGAACGGACCTGCGCCGCAGCCGATCGCACAGGACATGCGATCCTGCACACCCTGTATCAGCAGTCGTTGAAACACGAAGCAGAGTTTTTCATCGAGTATTTCGCACTGGATCTGATCATGGACGATGGTGCCTGTCGTGGTGTCATCGCGATCGATCTGGCGACCGGTGAAATTCATCGTTTCCAGGCACACATGGTGGTATTGGCCACCGGTGGCTATGGGCGTACCTACTTCTCCTGTACTTCGGCGTACACGTGCACGGGCGATGGAAATGCGATGGTATTGCGTGCCGGTCTGCCTTTGCAGGACATGGAGTTTGTGCAGTTCCATCCAACCGGTATCTATGGCGCCGGCATGTTGATCACCGAGGGTTCGCGTGGTGAGGGTGGTTACCTGACCAACTCGGCGGGCGAACGCTTCATGGAACGCTATGCGCCGAATGCAAAAGACCTGGCATCCCGGGATGTCGTCAGCCGTTCGATGACCATCGAAATTCGTGAAGGCCGTGGTGTCGGCCCCGAGAACGACCACATCTATCTGCATCTGGAACACCTGGGGCCGGACGTGATCGAAGAGCGTCTGCCTGGCATCGCCGAAACCGCACGTATTTTTGCAGGTGTTGATATCACCAAAGAGCCGATTCCCGTATTGCCGACCGTGCACTACAACATGGGCGGCATTCCTGCGAACTACAAAGGCGAGGTTGTGACACTCAGGGACGGCAATCCGGAGGC
>JAZFZN010000061.1:0-2185 GCA_036475515.1 Gammaproteobacteria bacterium | reverse complement strand
GTACGCACGGTACCTGAAGGCGTGTACCTCAACTCGCTCAACCAGAGCGGTATGCGTCTCGAACTCGACGGCGTCGCGCAATCGAACACACGCGTATCCACTTACATGCGCAACATCGACAGCTCCGAATGGATGACGGCCCCGGATCTGAACGTCATCAAAACAAAACAGGAAGGCCGCTTCCGCAACAGTGATTTCAAGCTTTTCGCAAATCAGGTTACGCGCACGGGAAGAGATGACGCAGAACACATCGGTGCTGAAACTGAAGGAGCCGTGCAATGAATGTTCTTGACGAGCTCCGCAATCTGGACATCAACGACACCGGGCGCTGGCCGCTGGCGTTTCGCATCACCTTTATCACGTTGATCTTTTTGGCGGCCGCTGGCCTCGGCTACTACCTGATGGTCAAAGACAAGATCCCGACGCTCGAGCAATATCAGGCGGAAGAAGATCAACTCTGGCAGACGTTTGTGAACAAACAGCGCAAAGCTGCCAACCTGGAAGCTTACAAACAGCAACTCACCGAAATCGAACGTTCGTTCGGCGCTATGTTGCGCCAGTTGCCGGGTGAAACAGAGATCCCGAGTCTGCTCGTGGACATTTCTCAGACGGGTCTGTCGGCAGGTCTCGAGGAGGAACTGTTTCAACCGCAAGCCGAGATCCGCAAAGACTTTTATGCCGAGAAACCGATCAACATCGAGCTTACAGGCCATTATCACCAGATGGGCGAATTTGTCAGCGGTGTCGCGGCTCTGCCACGCATCGTCACCTTGCATGACATGTCGATCAAACCGCGCGATGAAAAGGATGGAAGTCCCGATGATCTCGTGCTAACGGTAACGGCGAAGACCTACCGCTACATCGATGAAGAAGAGGAGGTCCTGGAGCAATGAGCGCCTGTTACAAGTACGCAAAGGCGTTGTCGATTGCGATGGCTGCGCTGGCACTCGGTGCCTGCACCGGTGGAATGGACGACCTCGAGAACGCCGTGGCCGAAGTCAAGCAACGTCCGGGCGGACGCATCGAACCGCTGCCGGAAATCAAGACCTACGAGAGTTTTGACTACAGCGCCGCAGGATTCCGTTCACCGTTCACACCGGACGCTCAGATTCTGGGTGCCGACACCGGTGGCGACGAAAGCATGGTCCGACCGGATGCCAACAGGAACCGCGAGTTTCTCGAGCAGTTTCCGCTCGACACACTTCGTATGGTCGGCAGCCTCGCTTTGTCGGATCGGTTGTACGCTCTGATCGAAGCAAGCGACGGACTGATCCATCGTGTCCATGAAGGCGACTACATGGGCCAGAACCACGGAAAAGTAATTTCGGTCGACGATTCTCAAATTCAGATCGTCGAAATCGTTCCTGACGGGCTGGGGGGCTGGATGGAGCGTCCTGCGGCCATCGCCTTGAGCGAATGAGGCGTGGGAGAACACCATGATGTGGAGAAACATGATGACTGTTGACAGACGAAACACGGCGATCGCGGTGCTGGCGCTCGCGCTGTGGTTTGCGCCGGGTTTCGCGGGCGCTGCCGATCTCGAAGACATCGAGGTTCTGCGTCTTCCGGGTCAGGAAATACAGCTGACGCTGCTTCTGAACGGCCCGGCACCGGAACCCTTGAGTTTCACAATCGACGATCCGGCGCGGATTGCACTCGATCTTCCCGGCACTTCCCTGGCACTCGAAGAACGTCGTAAAGACGTTGGTGTCGGCGGGTTGCGTTCGATTCTGGCCGCTGAAGCCAGCGGGCGGACGCGGGTCGTTTTGAATCTCGACAACCTGATGCCATACAGTACGCGGGTTTCCGGTAACCGAATCATCGTGACCCTCGGCGGCAGCGCCGTCGCGGAGGCGGCCGCCGCGGCGCCGACGTTCACCGGAACACAGCCGACGCAATACACCGGACCACGGGCAATCACCGACATCGATTTCCGGCGTGGCCGGGATGGTGCCGGCCGCGTGGTCGTCACGCTGAGCGATCCGAACACGACGGTCGACGTTCGCGAGGAAGCGGGACGCATTTTCGTAACCTTCCGTGACACGGAGTTGCCGGCGAGCCTGATGCGGCGTCTCGACGTACTGGATTTCGCGACGCCGGTTCAGGTCATAGACGCGACCGAAGTCTACGGTGACACGCGTATCACGATTCTTGCGACCGGCGACTACGTGCACCTCGCCTACCA
>JAZFZN010000060.1:0-6448 GCA_036475515.1 Gammaproteobacteria bacterium | reverse complement strand
CTTCGCGCGCAGCGGGCAGGTACTCTTCTTGCAGAAAGTCACGGTACTCCGTTAGTGTCGGGAGAATCTCACCGGTAACCAGCGTCTGGAACTCCTCCGCAAACTGATCATCGTCGTCACGACGGGCCGGTGACAGAAACGGTGAATCGTCGAGCGGCACTTCAATCAGGTTGTTCATCTGGCCGATGACTAGGCGAACGACACTTTGTGGCGACGAGTAGCCGCGTTCCAGACCAAGCCGGAGATTGTCGATCTCGTTGCGTACGAATCCCGGCAGTTTTCCCCACCGCGTCAGCGCTTGTGCGCGCAGTTCGTCTGTCCCGACCGGTTGCAGGTCCGCGATCTGTGGGAAACCGAGCTGCCATCCACCCATCTGGTTGACCCCCCAGAGTTCCTGGGCGCAAACACGCAAACCGATCGAGGACTCCAGGTCCTCGAGCACGATTCCCCAGGTGATCCATTGCGGTGTGTCCCGCAAAGCGGCCCCGTCGATCGTCTTTATCGACGACAGCAACCGGTCCTCTTCCTGCCGATACACGGCCAACGTCTCGAGACTGTTATCGGACAATGCGTCGTGGCGTTCGACCGGTAGCCCAAGAAAGTATGCGAACTCTGGATTTTGTTTCAGACGCAGTTCATAGAGATCGTCCGCGATCGAATCAACCTGCTCCGCCGGCGTCCGTGCGACAGCCGACGTTACGACCAATAGAAAACACAACGGAAACAGACGACGGCTGTTCACCAGCTCTTCCCCTGGGGACAACGAAACGCAGTATAGCCTGTGGCTCATGGTCCTTAGGGCTCCGCAGCCACTTCGTTTGCAGTCTGTAGCTCGTAGTCCTTAGACGACACCTGGGGAATGGGCTACGGGCTATTGGCAGATGGTCAGGGTTGCGATCCAGTTCTGCAGCAGCGTCGTACCGTTTGTATCAGCAAGATCAGTCGCCAGCGGTGGCATCCCGTGTACGTCGCGCCGGACGGTGCGTTGCAGGATCAAAGAACGTGCCGGGTCTCCGAGTGCAAGACGCACGGCATTGGCGATGCCGAGATCCACACCATCGGGCAAAACATTGCAGACGTTGACCTGCGATAACGGTGTGTCGTGTCTCAGGTCCATATCCACGTTGGTCGGTCCGTTCGGCCGGTGGCATTGCGAACAGTTCGTATGGAAGTAGGATCGCGAACGTGCGTCCAGGGTTTCCGCCTGGTCCTCCGGATGCGCATATGCTGGAAGATTGTTCGGTGTATCGGGCAACGGAGCGTTGAAAAACGCGATCGACTCGAGGGTCGTCAACTGATTCGCGGTACGCCCCGTCTGTGGATAGGTGAAGTCGCGATTCAACTGTGCCGTTTCGAGCCCCAGCGTGCGACCGGCGGCAGTCGTGTGGCAACGCATGCAGTCCGCTTCTGATGGAAACACCCAGGTCTGACCACCGATGTCACTGGATTTGCCACCTATCACTCGGGTGGCTTCGGTTTCAGTGGCGTTCCACTCATAGGTATATCCGGCCCATTCACCGTCCGGATGACGCATCAGCAAACGCGTTTCGATCAAACGACCGGCCGCCTCAAAGTTCTTCATCACGACCGAACCGACCGGTAACGTGAAGTCGCCGTCCGTCGCGACGTCAATACCCAGGCCGTCCGGCATCGCAATCCACCGTTGCTTGTCCGCACCGTCTGACCAGAACGGCGCGTTGATCGTGTACCCGACCAGCCCGGACTCGGGTTGAGTCGGGTCGTTCGCAAGCACACACCCGGTCGCCGAAAGCAGATCCGGGATCGTGTTCACACCGGACGATGATCCCTCGACGACTCTGTGGATCCGGCCCGAGTAGTCGAGCACATACAGCTCACCGTCGTTGTCTTCGGCAAACGAGGAGATGTTGAACGACGTCGTCAGGAGTTCGGTAGCCGTGCTGCCCGGAGAGCCGAGCGAAAAACCCCAGATTCTGCCGCTACCAAAGTCGCCGTACAGATACGTGCCGACCAGGTTGGGTATCGATGTTCCCCGGTACACGTAGCCGCCGGTTACCGAGTTGCCGAGCCCGTGGTCATACTCGGCGACCGGAAAGACGTATTCGTTTTCCGCACCGCAACCGCCGAGGTTGAAGCTTTGTGAACCTTCATAGCAACGCCACCCGTAGTTGCCACCCCGCTCGATCCGGTCGATCTCCTCGATCGTGCCCTGGCCCACGTCTCCGAGCCACAAACCACCGGTGCTACGATCAAAACTCCAGCGCCACGGATTGCGCAGCCCCCAAGCATAGATCTCGGGACAAGCGCCGGCGACACAACTGGACGACGCAAAAGGATTGTCGGCCGGAATCCCGTAGTTCTGTCCCTGCGGGGCATTGTTGACATCGATGCGCAGCATTGTGCCGAGGAGATTGCCGGTGTTCTGGGCGTTGTTTGCTGTATCGCCGGCACCACCACCGTCCCCGAATCCGATGTACAAAAGACCATCCGCACCGAACGCGATGCCGCCACCGTTATGGTTTCCAGCGGGTTGCCCGATGCTCAGCAGGACCTGCTCGCTGTTCGGATCCAACGTCACACCACCGTCCGGACTCCTGAAACGTGATATCCGGGAGGTCAGCCCACTGGCAGTGTATGAAAGAAACACCTGGCCGTTGTTCTGAAAATCCGGATGGAACGCGATGCCGAGCAGCCCTGCCTCACTTGGGCCGTTGTCGACACGGCCGCTGATATCGACAAATACCGTGCTCGTCGAGACATTCGGACTGTTCGCAAAACGGTGGACACGACCCGGCTGTTCGACTGCATAGAACTGCGTGTTGTCGCCCGGGGCCTGTACCAATGCGAGCAATTGGCCGAAGTTGGCCAGATTCGGAAATGCATCCTGGGTTACGATCGTACTGGCGGCAGTCGGGCGATCAGGTGCGATGCATGTTGTGTTGCTCGGACGTTGGTCCAGACCGGACTGTGTATTGCCATCGTCATCGAAGATCGTTCCGGTCGCAGTCGCCGTTGCAATCGTTACGTTGGTTGCATTCGACAGCGTGACGCTGAAGCTCTCATCGGGTTCGTTGTCCGTGTCGCCGATGACGACAACCGGCAACAGCAAGCTCGTCTCACCTGGATTGAAAGTGACTGTGCCGTTCGATGCCTGATAGTCGCTCCCGGAAATCGCTGTACCGTCACTAGTCGCGTAATCGAGCGTGATCGTGTCGGAACTCGTTGCGGACACTGAGACGACGAATGTAAGTTCAGTGGTACCCGCGTCTCCTTCCGAGATACTCGCATTGCCGATCGAAGCAAGGAGCACCGGTGGCGGTACCGGAGGCAAGGGTTGCTGGAGGGCAGGGTCACTACTGTTGCTACAGCCCGACAGCACGAACCAGAACCCGTGCACAAGAAACAAACCGGCACGCAACACGGCGGTCGCAAGACAGCGAATTGACTCTCCCGAAATTGACATAATCCAAGTCCCTCGGGTCTTTCTTAGCATAACGCGACGCTGTCCACGCCGGGGAGTCGTCAAACGACAACAAGCCGGAGGCGACAGGGTTCGACTAGACCGCCGAAAACGCGAGATACCAGGTAAATACCAGCATCACGACCGTTGCTAGTGCGGACCAGGTTTGCCCTCTGTAACCGACCCACAACTGTTCGCCCACGGCGCCATAAATACCGCCCAGTGCGACACCGGCAAAAAACCCGGTCACGTGTGCAAGCACGTCGGTGCGTTCACCACCGAAACCGGTGTAGGCAAGAACCGCGACGCCGGCAAAGATCGGTGACAAACGATAGGCCCAACGGTAGTTCAGTTGCGCGCGGCGCTGCCATGTGTACGCAGCGAGCAGACCGAGCGCGGCGAATACGGCGGTCGACGCACCGATTGCCCTGTGCTCGCCTGGCTGGATGAATGCATTCAACGCGTTGCCGAACGCGCCTGCAACCAGAATCGAAAACCAGCCGAATCCGGATCCGAGCAGACGACCGACGAACAACCCAAACACCGATCCGAACACTAGATTTGCCGCCAGGTGAGGCAGATCCAGGTGCAGGGTCAGCGCTGTGAACGTCCGCCACCACTCGCCGGCCCGAATCAGAGGTGCGTCGATCCTGCCGGCCCATCTCCAGTCCTCGCCAAACGCGTGCTGGACGTCGAGTGTCCAGACGAGCAGCAAAACGGCGATGTAACCGAGAACACCCGGGATGCCCGTGCTGCGTACCGGATGGCGTTCGGTGCGGATTTGCCAGCCACGGTTCTCGCGCCGGTACTGGTCGATCTCGGCGCGTGCACGTGTGAGGTCTTCGCCGGCAACGATGAGTTCGCAATAGCCGTGACCGGCCGCAATCCTGTTGTCGATCCCGACGGCGTCCAGCACCAACCCCAGTTCGTGGCAGTCGCGTCGGTGGCGCGATCTGAACAGGACAGTCTCTTCGGACAACGCGTTTACGGCCATCACCAGAACATCATCAATCTTGTGTATTCGCGTACGCCTCGACTTCGAACCAGACCCGCATGAGGTTGCCACCGAGCATCTTTTCGATGTCTTCGTCGGTATAGCCGCGTTCGATAAAGCCGGCGATCAGATTCGGCATACCGGCCACGTCTTTGAGACCTTCCGGCAGCGAATCCCCGACGCCATCGAAGTCCGAACCGACACCGACGTAATCGACACCGACAAGTTCGACGACATGGTCGAACGCATCCAGCACGTCGCCCAGGTCTGCGTACGGATAAGGAATCGCCGCACGATAGCCTGCTGCGAACCCTGTTGCTTCCGGACCGTTCTCCTCGAAACCCTGTTCTTCAAACCACGCATTACGCAAGTCGATGTATTTCGTAGAATATTTCTGCGCATCCGAATCGACGAAAGATGAACCGAAGTTGATGTTGACGACACCGCCGTTTTCCGCGAGCGAGCGGATCATGTCGTCGCTCATGTTGCGTTCCCAGTCCGGCGTGAGATGCCGTGGTGACGAATGCGACGCAATGATCGGCACTTCCGTAATCTCGATGACGTCATAGAACGCCTCGTCGGATAGGTGAGATACATCGATCATCACACCGAGTCGGTTCATTTCTTTCACCAGGTCTTTGCCAAACGGACTCAGACCGTCCCACCGGCGTTCTTTGTCATAGGACGAATCGGAAATGTGGTTGTTCCTGGAATGTGCCAGCGTGATGTAGCGAATGCCGCGATCGTAGAAATGCTTTAAGTTCTCGAGATCGCCTTCGATCGGAGAACCGTTCTCCATGCCCATCGGAAACGAAATAACGCCCGCCTCGAAGTTTGCACGCACCTCGTCTGGTGTGCGCGCAATTGCAAACTTGCCCGGCGCAGAGGCAACAACGTTTTCGACCAGATCGAGCAAACGGTCCGCGACCTGTTTGGCATCGCCCTCATCCTCGTGCTTCGCCGGTACGTAGATCGACATGAACGGCGTGTTGAGCCCCCCTGCGATCGCGCGTGGGTAGTCGAAGTCACCTTTCTCGGTGGCCTTGCTGACGTCTTCGTATTCCTCTTCGAGCCGATACGGCACGTCCACGTGTGTATCCACAATCAGAAATTGCTGCGCGAGTTCATTGGCGCGTGCGACGACAGTGTCGTCAGGCGTATTGTTTGCGGTCTTGTGGGATAAATCGACATCGCATGCTGCTACCAGCATAAAAACGGTCAGCAAAAGTGTCAGTGGCTTCAAAATCTCCTCCTATCCCTGTTCCGGCAGCAGCGAACTCAATTCATCCAGCCGTTCACGAGCATCGGGTGCAAGTGTGTAGATCATCCACAAGCCGGAGCGTTCGCGGGTCAGCAGTCCGGTCTGCAGCAGAAGCTTCATGTGGTGCGAAACGGTCGGCTGGCTCAGGTCGAAACGATCCACGATGTCACAGGCGCAGACCGGTCCGGTTTGACCGGCGACGAATCTCAGTATCTCCAGACGAGTACGGTCACCCAGTGCATTCAACACGCTGCCGACCCGTTCGGCCCCGCGTTCGGTCAGTGGCCGCACCGCCTTCGGCTGGCAGCAATTTGTCGGGCGCTGTCTTGTGGACATCACGCAATCCTAACAAAAATATTGAAGTTCATCGATATTTATACTAATATATCGAGACTTGTCAATGTATCTGGAGAAATGTCATGCGGTTGCAACTGGCACTGAACGTCGACGACCTCGGTGCGTCGATCGACTACTACCAAAAACTGTTCGGGGTCGAGCCCCACAAAAGACGCGTCGGATACGCAAACTTTGTCGTCGAACAACCGGCGTTGAAACTCGTGTTGTTCGAGAACCCCGGTGCTGCCGAAAAGCTGAACCACCTCGGAGTCGAGGTGCTTGATCCCGATCTGCTCGAACGAGAAGGACGCAGGCTTCATGATGCAGGAATCGTAGACTCAGTCGAAACGGAGACGACCTGTTGTCACGCGGTCCAGAACAAGTACTGGTCATCAGCGCCTAATGGCACCCGTTGGGA
>JAZFZN010000059.1:0-6357 GCA_036475515.1 Gammaproteobacteria bacterium | reverse complement strand
AGTTGCCGGCGGACACCGAGATGGTGATGCCGGGCGACAACATCCAGATGGTGGTGGAGCTGATTGCGCCGATCGCGATGGAAGACGGTTTGCGTTTTGCGATTCGTGAAGGTGGCAGAACCGTCGGTGCCGGCGTGGTTGCGAAAATCATTGAGTGAGATGACGTGGGGACAGAGCTTCAGCTCTGTCCCCACGCCGCCTCACGTTGGGCTGGGTCGCCACTGACGTGGTGGTACGGACAGAACTCGCGAAGCGAGCCCTGTCCCCGTAGCGCAACCAGAACACTGAAATGAACTGAGACGTAAATAGCATGGCTACTAACCAGAACATCCGCATCCGCCTGAAGGCGTTCGATCACCGTCTGATCGACACGTCGGCCCGGGAAATCGTCGAAACGGCACGCCGCACCGGGGCCCAGGTACGTGGCCCGGTGCCGTTGCCGACGAAGATGGAGCGATTCACAGTGCTGATCTCGCCACACGTCAACAAGGACGCACGTGACCAGTACGAGCTCCGGACGCACAAGCGTCTGATGGACATCGTCGATCCGACGGACAAGACGGTGGATGCGCTGATGAAGCTTGAACTGCCTGCGGGTGTGGACGTGCAGATCAAACTGACCTAGGGGAAAGCTTCCCCCCGAAGCATCTGGCCTGCTATAATCGCCGGTTCGTTTCGGCCCGGTCCGGGGAAACCCGCGCCGGGCCTTACATTGAATAGGTTGGGGCTCTCGAACCAGTGGACGGGTCAGGGAGACCGTGACTGCAACACCGGCCAATCGAAGTCGGTGTGGTGAATAGAGGAAATGAAGATGGCAATCGGCCTTGTGGGTCGAAAGTGCGGTATGACGCGCGTGTTTACGGAAGCCGGCCATTCAGTGCCGGTCACCGTCGTCGAAGCGCTGCCAAATCGTGTGACCCAGGTAAAAACCGTCGATGACGACGGCTATCGTGCGCTTCAGATCACGACTGGCGCACGCAAGCCATCGCGCGTATCCAAACCCCAGGCGGGGCACTTCGCCGGAGCGAAATCCGAGCCCGGACGCGGCTTGTGGGAATTTCGACTTGCACAAGGCGAGGGCGACGACGTCGAGACCGGTACCGAATTCAGCGTAGAGCTGTTCGAGGCGGGCCAGAAGGTCGACGTGACCGGTGTCACGATCGGTAAGGGCTTCGCAGGCGTTGTCAAGCGGCACAACTTCCACATGCAGGACGCCACCCACGGCAACTCGCTGTCGCACCGCGCGCCGGGTTCGATTGGTCAGAACCAGACACCGGGGCGCGTGTTCAAGGGCAAACGCATGGCTGGCCACATGGGCAGCGTGCGTCGTACGGCGGCGAACCTCGAAATCGTTCGCGTCGACACGGAACGCAATCTCCTGTTGATCAAAGGTGCCGTTCCCGGCGCTGCCGGCGGCGACGTGATCGTCCGTCCGGCCGTCAAGGCCCGCGGGAGGTAAGCGATGAAATTGCAACTACACAAAGCATCCGGTGGTGGAGCAGTCAGCGTTTCCGAGACTGCTTTCGGTCGTGAGTTCAACGAGGCTCTGATACACCAGGTAGTTACTGCGTTCCTCGCCGGTGGTCGCGCCGGAACGAAGGCTCAGAAAAACCGTGCGCGGGCGCGCGGTGGCGGCGCCAAACCGTGGCGGCAGAAAGGTACAGGACGCGCGCGTGCGGGCACCATCCGCAGCCCGATCTGGGTCGGTGGTGGCCGCGCTTTTGCAGCACGTCCACGCAGTTACAAGCAGAAGGTCAACAAGAAGATGTATCGCCGCGCGATGCAGTCGCTCCTGTCAGAACTCGTACGGCAGGGACGCCTGGTGGTTGTCGAGGAATTCGCGATCGACGCACCGAAGACCAAATTGCTTGCGACGAAACTGAAGGACATGGGTCTCGACGATGTCGTTATCGTCCCGGAGGCCCCGGATGAAAAGCTTTATCTGGCGGGTCGCAATCTGGAACGCGTCGACGTCGTGCCGGCGACGATGCTCGACCCGGTCGTGCTGCTGCGCCACGAAAAGACACTGATGACGGTCGGTGCTGTCCGACGTTTGGAGGAGGCACTCGGATGAATCACGAGGAACGACTGATGACGGTCCTGCTCGGTCCGCACGTCTCCGAGAAAAGCACGCGCGTTGCCGAGAAGCATCGCCAGGTTGTCTTTCATGTGCGCAAAGATGCCGGCAAGGCCGAGATCCGTGAAGCAGTCGAGAAGTTGTTCGAAGTGGAAGTTGACCACGTTCGGGTCGTGAATACGCGTGGCAAGACACGCCGTTCGCGCTGGACGAAATTCAACGATGGCAAGCGTCCGGACGTCCGCAAAGCCTACGTGACGCTTGCTGAAGGTCACGACATCGATTTTGTCGGAGGCGAGTGAGATGACATTGCAGAAATCAAAACCGACCTCCCCGGGCCGCCGGTTCAAAGTACGCATCATCAAACCGGATCTTCACAAGGGCGAGCCGTATGCGCCGCTGTTGGAGAAGAAAATCCGCACCGGTGGGCGGAATAACAATGGCCGGATCACGATGCGCCACCACGGTGGTGGCCACAAGCAGCGCTATCGAATCGTCGATTTCAGACGCAACAAGGATGGCGTACCGGCGACGGTCGAGCGCATCGAATACGACCCGAACCGCAGCGCGAACCTCGCATTGCTGCTGTATGCGGATGGCGAACGGCGTTACATCGTCGCACCCAAGGGTATGCAGGCCGGTGAATCGGTGATTTCGGGCAGCGAAGCGCCGATCAAACGTGGCAACACGCTGCCTTTGAAGAACATGCCGGTTGGTACGGTCGTGCACTGCATCGAGATGAAGCCGGGCAAGGGTGCGCAGATGGCGCGCAGTGCTGGCGCATCAGCACAGCTGGTCGCGCGTGAAGGGCATTACGCGACCTTGCGTCTGCGTTCGAGCGAGATAAGGAAGATCCACATCGATTGTCGCGCGACGGTCGGTGAGGTCGGCAACACGGAGCACAACCTCGAGAAACTCGGCAAGGCCGGTGCAAAACGCTGGCGGGGTGTGCGTCCGAAGGTACGTGGTGTCGCGATGAATCCGGTCGATCACCCACACGGTGGTGGCGAAGGGCGTACGTCTGGTGGCCGCCACCCGGTAACGCCATGGGGCGTGCCGACGAAGGGTTACAAGACACGCAACAACAAGAGCACGGACTCGATGATCCTGCGGCGTCGTAAACGCAAGTAATACGGATTGATGACATGCCACGCTCGGTAAGAAAAGGCCCGTTTGTTGACGAACATCTTGCAAAGAAGGTTCGTGCAGCTGTGCGAAACAACGACAAGCGTCCGATCAGAACGTGGTCGCGGCGCTCGATGATTCTGCCTGACATGGTCGGGTTGACCATCGCGATTCACAACGGGCGTCAGCATGTACCGGTGCTGATCTCGGAGTCGATGGTCGGGCACAAGCTGGGCGAGTTCGCAATGACGCGGACGTTCAGGGGCCATTCCGGTGACAGGAAGGCGACCTGAGGGGCGAGCGAGATGGAAGTAGCCGCAAAGCTGCGTTATGCACGCATTTCTCCGCAGAAATGCCGCCTGATCGCGGACATGGTACGCGGACAGCAGGTGTCTGAGGCATTGCGTATTCTTTCGTTCACGCCGAAGAAGGGCGCGGGCATCGTCAAGAAAGTGCTCGAATCGGCGATTGCCAACGCCGAGCACAACCACGGTGCGGACATCGACGAACTGAAAGTGTCGACGATCATGATTGACGAGGCGCCGCGTTTCCGTCGCTATCGGGCACGGGCGAAAGGCCGTGGTTCACGGATTATCAAACGCAACAGCCACATTACGGTGCGGCTGAAGGACGAAGGCTGATGGGTCAGAAAGTACATCCAACGGGCATTCGCTTAGGGATTACCAAAGACTGGACGTCGAAGTGGTACGCGGACACACGCGAGTACCCGGAGCTCGTGCTCAGTGATCACAAGGTGCGCAGCTTTCTGAAAAAGCGCCTGTCGCAGGCCTCGGTCAGCGCGATTCACATTGAAAGGCCTTCGAAGAAGGCCAACATCACGATCCATACGGCACGGCCGGGCATCGTGATCGGTAAGAAGGGCGAGGACATCGAAAAACTTCGCAAGGAAGTCGCCCGCATGATGGACCTACTGCTGCAGGACGTACGCATCAACATTGCTGAGATCCGCAAACCGGAGCTCGACGCACAGCTCGTTGCCGAGGGCATCGCACAGCAACTCGAACGCCGCGTGATGTTCCGGCGTGCGATGAAACGTGCAGTGACCAATGCAATGCGTATCGGTGCCGAAGGCATCAAGGTCAAGGTGGCCGGTCGTCTGAACGGAGCCGAGATTGCCCGTTCGGAGTGGTATCACGAGGGTCGTGTACCGCTGCACACGCTCCGTGCCGACATCGACTACGGTCTTGCCGAAGCCAAGACGACCTATGGCGTCATCGGCGTGAAAGTTTGGATTTTCAAAGGCGAAGTTTTCGACACACAAGAGGTGGTCGAAGAGAGCGCTGAAAAACCGGTGGCGCGTTGAGGTACTGAACGATGCTACAACCCAAACGCACAAAGTTTCGCAAGCAGTTCAAAGGCAAGAACCGCGGGCTCGCCCAGCGGGGCAGCACCGTCGCGTTCGGAGAGTTCGGCTTGAAAGCGACAGATCGTGGCCGCCTTACCGCACGGCAGATCGAAGCGGCTCGACGTGCGATGACCCGCCACATCAAACGTGGAGGAAAGATCTGGATTCGGATCTTCCCGGACGTTCCGGTGACGAAGAAACCGCTTGAAGTCCGACAGGGTAAGGGTAAGGGCAACGTTGAGTATTGGATCTGCAAGGTCCAGCCGGGTCGTGTGCTCTACGAAATGGAAGGTGTTACGGAAGAGGTCGCCCGCGAAGCATTCCGTCGTGCCGCCGCAAAGCTGCCCGTGAACACGATGTTTGTCACCCGGCAGGTGATGTGATGAAGGCGAACGAACTACGCAACAAGTCTGCTGAAGAGCTGAACGAGGAGCTGATGAAGCTTCGTCGTGAGCAGTTCAACCTGCGTATGCAGGAAGCCACCGGTCAGCTGGCACGACCGGATCAGGTGCGCAAGGTCCGCAAGGAAATTGCACGCATCAAGACGGTGATGAACGAACTGCGGCCGGCCTGAGCTGCCTGACAGGAACTGATTGATGAGTGAGAACGTGGAATCCAAGCAGAAAGTGATCCGGACGGTGACTGGAAAAGTGCTGTCGAACGGGATGGACAAGACCATTTCAGTTTCGGTCGAACGCTTGGTGAAGCATCCGGTGTACGGGAAGTACGTGCGCCGCACTTCGAAGCTGCTGGCTCACGATGAAAAGAACGAGTGCAACGAAGGCGACGTCGTTACGATCGCCGAGTGTCGACCGTACTCGAAGCGCAAGTCCTGGCGTCTCGTCGACATTGTCGAGCGTGCAGTGGCGCAGGGTTGACACTTCCTTACGGAACGGAGCAGTAAACGATGATTCAGATGCAGACCGTACTGAGTGCAGCCGACAACAGTGGTGCACGCCGTCTGCAGTGCATCAAGGTGTTGGGCGGGTCGAAACGCCGCTATGCGGGCGTCGGTGACGTGATTAAAGTGAGCATCAAAGATGCGATTCCGCGTGGCAAGGTCAAGAAGGGCGAGATCTATAATGCCGTTGTTGTGCGTACACGCAAAGGTGTACGGCGTCCCGACGGTTCGGTGATCCGTTTCGACGGCAATGCAGCGGTTTTGCTCAACGCCCGTCTTGAGCCGATTGGCACACGCATCTTCGGCCCGGTCACCCGTGAACTGCGCACCAGCAAGTTCATGAAGATTATTTCGCTAGCGCCGGAAGTGCTCTGAGGGGTTTCGAGCGATGAAGATCAAGAAAGGTGACGATGTCATTGTGATCGCCGGCAAAGACAAGGGACGCCGGGGCGAGGTCCTGAAGGTTATGGACGACGACGATCGCGTTGTGGTCGCCGACATCAACATGGTGAAAAAACACCAGAAACCAAACCCGAACCGCGGTGTCAGTGGCGGCATTATCGAAAAAGAAATGCCGATCGAAGTGTCCAACGTGGCGCTTTACAACCCGGTGACCAAGAAGGCAGATCGGATCGGATACAAACGTCTCGAAGACGGGACGAAAGTGCGTTATTTCAAGTCGAACGGCGAAGTCGTCGACGTTTGAACGAGTAGCTGCTGATGGCAAGACTGCAGGAATACTATCGCGAAACCATCGTGCCGGAGCTGATGAAGAAGCTCGGGTGCAAGAACGTGATGGAAATACCGAAGATCGAAAAGATCACTGTGAACATGGGTGTCGGTGAAGCACTCACGGATCGTAAGGTACTGGACAACGCGATGGCTGAT